>JACPZV010000014.1 GCA_016195295.1 Acidobacteriota bacterium | reverse complement strand
GCCGAGAACGGCGCCGGGATCTTCCTGCGCGGCGCGGCGTCGTGGCTGCCGCTCTGCATGTTTTTCGCCATGGGCGTGGCGCCGCTGATGAAAACACTGAGGTCGGCGCGCCTGATGCGAGCCGCCGCCGCCTTGATGTGCATCCTGACGTTCCTCACGATGTCGCGCTCGGCGTGGCTCGCCCTCGCGGCCGGCGCCGCGCTCGCGCTCCTGGCCGCGCCGCGGCGAACCGCGCGCACATTCGCCTGGATCGTGCTCGGGGCCGGCGTGATCGCGCTGGCGGCGGGATGGTTGCCGGCCCTGGTCAACACCGTGGCCAATCGTATGCCGCACACCGTCACCGAGGTGAGGCACGATCCGTCGCTAACCGAACGCTGGATATACTTCCGGCTCGCCTGGCACCGTTTTCAACTCAGTCCGCTCGTCGGCGGCGGCCTCGCCGGCATCGATTCGCACGAGTTCATCGTCGTCCACAATGCGTACCTGCAGGTCCTCGGGGAGCTCGGCGCGCTTGGCGCGCTGACGTTCGGGCTGATTCTCTGGCGATGGCTGGCGTTCCTCTTCCGCGCCTGGCGCAGCGCGGTGGCGGCACACGACGACGCGAGGCGGATCGTCGCCGCCGTCTCGCTGGGGATGGCGGCGTTCTTCCTTACGTACTTCATGGCCGGTCACGATCTCGAAAGCGCCGAACCCTGGATCGCGATGGCCATGAGCTCGGCCTTGTACTCCTCTCGACACGATGCGATCTGGCGACGGGCGTTCCCCAGACTTGCGGCGGATCAGGGTTCCGCGACGCCGATATGACCGGCGAGCGCGGCACGGCCGCGACGATGTCACTCGTTCTGCCGCTCTACAACGAAGCGGAAGGAATCGCCGCGATCGTCGCGAACCTCACGAACGCCTTGGAGCGCGAGGCGATTCCTTATCAGCTCGTGCTCGTCAACAACGGCTCGACGGACGGCTCGGCGACGATCCTCGCCGAGATCGCGTCGCAGAATCCGGCCGTGCACGTGACGACCGTGCCCGTAAACCAGGGCTATGGCTGGGGCATCATCTGCGGCCTCAAGGAGGCGACGGGTGAAATCGTCGGGTTCATGTGCGCGGACGGCCAGATCGCGCCCGCGGACGTGATTCACGTGTATCGACGCCTCGTTGACGGGGACGTCGATCTCTCGAAGGTCGTGCGCGTGACGCGCGAAGACGGGTTCACGCGTCGGGTGATGTCCGTCGTCTACAACCGGTTATTCCGAGTCCTGTTCGCGTTCAAGGCCGCCGACATCAACGGCACGCCGAAGCTGATGTGGCGCGCGCGGTTCGCCGAGCTGGAACTTTCGAGCAAGGACTGGTTCATCGACGCCGAGCTGATGATCCGCGCTGTCGAACGGGGATTTCGCATCGCCGAAGTGGCCGTCAATTTCGCCGCTAGGAATCACGGCGCGTCGAACGTCAGGCTGACCACGTCGCTCGAGTTCCTCCGGAACATGTTTCGGTACCGCTTCGCGCGCGGGCGTCGGTCGTGAGCTGGGTGTCCCTCGCGGTGTTGTTCGCGGTCGGCGCGGGCGCGCGCTGGTTCGCGGGCGCGGACCACAACATCCAGGAGGACTCCTTCCTTCTGCTGGAGTCGGCCAGACATCTTCTTCGCACGGGCCAGTATTTGGTTCCAAGCGTCGGGGAGGTGGACGGCCTGCTGCATTGGTCGTCGCCGTCGTGGCCGATCGGCTACCCGCTGATGCTGGCCGGGCTGTTCAAGGTCTTCGGCCCGACGGAAAGCGTCGCCAGGCTCGGCACGATTGCGTGCTCTGGCCTGCTGTCGCCGCTCACCGCTTATTTCACGTTTCAGTTTTCAGGACGCCGTCCGCTCGCGCTGATCGCGGGAGCGCTGGCCGCGTTGCACCCGCTTGGCATCGCGTTCGGCGGCCAACTGTTCACAAACAATCTTTCCGTCACGCTGTACGCGGGTTCGCTGTGTGCCACGGCGGTGGCGACCGTGCGGCGCGATCGCGAGGGCTTCGTGCCGTTCGCCGAGCTTGCGCTGGACGCCGCCCGCCGGCGCGCGCTCGTCGCCGCGGCGCTGCTGTTCGGGTTCATGCTGTCGGTCCGCGACACCGACGTCTTGCTGGGCGGACCGCTGCTATACATGGTGTACCGGTCCGGTGTGTTCAGCCGAGCCATCGGCGACATGTGGCATGCATCGGTCGGAGTTGTGGCGATCGCCGCGATGGCGTTACTAGTCGGCTGGACGCCGAGTCTCTATTCGAACTTCCGTGTCTTCGGGTCCCCGCTGGTCTCGACGCACTACCAGACGGGCATTCGCTTGAGCGGATCGTATCTCGTCTCCGGCTCGAACTTCTTCTTCGGCCTGCCCGGTATCGCCGTGATGGTGGTCGCGATCGCCGCGTGCCAGCTTCCGGCGCTGTTCGCGGTGCCGGCGCTTGGCTCCGCTCGTCCACTCGTGAAGGATGTCGCCGTCATGACGGGCCTTCTGGCGCTACCGATGCTGCTCGTGAACGGGGCGTTTCCGGTCGCGTCGACTGGCGCCGCGCCGCGCTACGTCCTGCCGCTCGTGCCCTTCGCGTGCCTGTTTGGCGCGACGGCCATCGAGCGCGCGTGGTCCCGGCCCCGGCACGCGGCGGCGGCGATCGTTGCCGCGGTGGTGATCGGCTGGAACGCCTTCATGCTGTACCCGCCGCCGGTGCTGTTTCGGATCTGGTCCGGCTTCGCCTACCTGACGTACTACTCGCCAGCGTACGTCGCGCGGCCGTACCACAACTATCCGGACCACACCAACGCGATGGTGCGGTGGGTGACGACGCACACGCCAGAGGACGCGCTGATCGTCACGCCGTCGCAGGCGTCGCACTTCTTCGTTTACGGCCACCGCGCAGTCTGCGTGCTCGACACTCTTACCGTCGGTGACTGGAACTCGCATGTGTCGCGGCGACCGGTCTTTCTGGTCGAAGATAAGAATCTCGCGTTGCATCCGGAGGTCATTTCGTCGCTTCGTGGACGTCTCTCCGAAGGCGGGCTTCAGCTGGCAGGCGTCGGAGACATCGAGGTGTTCACGCCTGAAGCCGGACTTACGACGGTGCGCGTGTACCGAGTCGAGCCCGTGGTTTCCAAAACCGCTTCCTAGTGGACATCAGCGTGCCACTTGGGAAATCGACCGACCGCGCCGTCCAGATGGGGACCCTTGCGGGCATCACACTGCTCGGCGGAGCTCTGCGAGTCTATGATCTGGGTGCGAAGAGTTACTGGGTTGACGAGCTGATCAGCCTGTGCCACGCCAGGGCGATTCAGGATGTGTCGTCGTTTCTGATGGCGCACTGCGGCAATGCGCACCCGCCTCTCTATTTCCTGATCCTGAAGGGCTGGCTGGTTTTCGGGGAAGGAGAGTTCGCGACGCGCCTGCTCTCGGTCATCTTCGCGACCGCGGCGATCCTGGCCGCGTTTCTCCTGGGCCGCGAGCTGCTCGACCCGCGAACGGGCCTCCTGACGTCATTTCTGATGGCCGTCTCGCCGTTTCTTCTTCAGTACGATCGCGAGGTCAGGATGTATTCCCTCCTGACCTTGCTGACGCTGCTGTCGTTCTATTGGTTCATCAAGGCGCTGCGGACGGGACGCGGCGTCTACTGGGCGTTCTACACCGCGCTCAGCGCCGTGAGCCTGTGCGTGCACTATCACGCGTTGCTGGTGCTCGCGTCCGAGTGGGCGTTTTTCTTTGCCGGCTTCAAGGCGCACCGCCATCTGATCAGGAACGCCGCGCTCTCCCAGATCGCCATCGCGGCCGTCGGCGTCTGGTGGCTGCCGGCGCTGCGGTTTCAGATTCAGCATCCGGCGCTGTTCACGATCGGTTCGCCGGACAAGTTCCCGGTGTTTACGCTGGCATGGTTGGCCAAGCCGCTCTACGTGCTGTATGCGTTCAGTCTTGGACAGACGCTTCTTCCATGGAATCCCGCCGCGATCGCCGGCAGCCTCTTGATCGCGGTTCTGGCCCTGATCGGCGCGCGCCGTCTGTGGCAGGCCAACCGGCAAGCCTTTCTGTTCATCGGACTGTCGTTGGTTGTCTCGTTTCTCATGGCCGCGTGGGTCTCCGACACGATGCCGCGCTATCTGGTTTTTCTGGCGCCGCTTTATTACTTCGTCGTCGCGCGGGGACTGTTGGCGGCCCCGCGTCGAGACGTTCAGGCCGGCGTCCTCTGCCTGTTCCTGATTCCCGTGTCCCTGTCGGACAGCAACTACTACCGCAACCGCGAGTTCCACATCCTCGCGCAAGCGGATCCGTGGCGGCAGGTCAGCGAGCACATTCACCTGAATGCGCGACCGATGGACTGCGTCGTCGCTATCGGCGCCGCGATGCCGCTCGGTCACTATCTCGACCACTTCCAAGGGTTCACGCTGCCGACCTACGACGTGGAGTTCCAGAAGATTCAGCCGTGCATGGACGCCGACAAGACGCGGCGGCTCTGGGTGGTGACCAGCGACTCGAATCTCGCACCGGTGTCCGACCAGGCGCGCGCCTGGGCCGGCGAGCGTTATCGGCTGCTGGATGAAAAGAAATTCTTTGAAGACCGCGACGCCGCCGCCAAAGCCCGGTTCTTCAGGAAGAATTTCCTTCGGTACCGCATCATCGTGTCGCTGTACGGGAGCTCATGAAGCCGCGGCCGGTCGAGGGGAATGATGCGACGCCGCGTTCGTGATCTCTTCGAGACCTACTACCCCGACTATACGGGTGAAGACGCGGTCTTCCTCCGGCACGTGGCCGCGGCGGCCGCCGGGTGCAAGCGGGTCCTCGACGCCGGGTGCGGCAGCGGCGCGCTCTCCGTGCACGGTCTTCGCGCCGACGGAAGGTTCGTGATCGGCGTCGATGTCGACACGGCGGTCGGCGGCAATGCGCGCGTGGATGCGGGCGTGCGCGCTCGGCTCGACGCGCTGCCGCTCCAGTCGAATTCGATCGATGTCATCGTCTCGCGCTATGTCTTCGAACATCTCGACAATCCCCGGCGGACGCTCGCGGAGCTGGCGCGCGTGCTTCGGCCGAACGGGCGCCTCGTGCTCCTGACGCCGAACGCGTTTCACTACGTCACGCTGATCGCGCGGTTCACGCCGACGTGGGTTCATCGCTTCGTCAAGAGCGGGCACGGTGTCGAGGCCAAGGATGTCTTCCCGACGTACTATCGCGTGAACACGCCTGCGACGATCGAGCGGCTCGCCCGCGAAGCGGGCCTGAGCCCGACACGCGTCGATCTCGTCGAGAGCAGCCCCAACTACCTGGAGTTCTCCCGCCTGCTGTATCGCCTCGGCATCCTGTACGAACGCACGGTCAGCCGGTTCAGTGCGCTGGCGGGCCTGCGCGTGAATATCGTGGCCACGCTGGCCAAGACCGCCGGAGAGGGGCGCTGAATGCGGGATGCCTTCGCGCAGCATCTGGTGTGTCCCGCGTGTCGGGGACCGCTGGCGGTGCGCGTGGAAGAGCGTGCGGGCGATCGGATTCGGACTGGCCAGTTGTCCTGCGCGTGCGGCGCGTCGTACCCGATCCGCGAGTTCGTACCCCGCTTCGTGCCCACCGACAGCTACGTGGACACGTTCAGCTTTCAGTGGCGCAAGCATCGGCTCACGCAGCTCGACACGACGAGCCGGAAGGAGAGCGACGAGACGGGTTCGTGCTCGATGTCGGTTGCGGGATGGGACGCTTTTCCGATGTCGTGAGCCGCGCCGGAGCCGAGGTCGTCGGCATTGACCTCAGTTATGCCATCGACGCCGCGCACGATAACCTCGGCGGCCGTCCGAACGTTCATCTCGCGCAGGCGGATATCTTCGAGCTTCCGTTTCGACCAGGTACCTTCGACTGCATCTTCAGCATTGGCGTCTTGCACCACACGCCGAACTGCCGTCAGGCCGTACTGCGGCTGATTCCGTATTTGAAGCCGGGGGGCGTGCTCGCCATCTGGGTGTATCCGAAGCACAAGCTCGACATGCTGGCGCGCTACGGCGCGGATCGCTTCGCCAGCGGCGCCGAGCCGTACGCGCTTCGCGCGCCCGTTCGACTAGGGAAGCTCGGTTTCAGCGTCTTTTCACGCACGGCCATCTGGCTGGACCGCGTCAACAATTTCGGGAACGGCGTCGCGCGTGCTGTCGGGCGCCGGTTGCCCACCCAGGTGCTCTATACTCTCTGCCATTCGGCCATTCCGCTGTATCACGTGTTAAAACTCAAACCGTTCGCCCCGCTCCGTCTGTTCATCAAGATTTCAATGCATCCGGATCCCGAGTGGCGCGTCCTCGACACGTTCGACAATCTTTCGCCACGCTACCAATCGCGCCATACCTACGAAGAGGTCGAGGGTTGGTTCAGGGAAGGGGGTCTGACGGACCTTGTGCGTCTCCCGAATTTCGTGGGGCTTCGAGGCCGTCTCCCGGTCGAAGCGCGCGCGGTTGGTCCCCAGCATCCCCGACGGCCTATGAGTTCGCGCGATCATCAAATCACTTATTCGGAGGTCGAACATGAATGAGTCCATGCCGAGAGGCGCGCCGGCGCCGCCAGGCGTCGACGCGACGAGACATGTCGTCGAGACGGGCGAGGAATTCGACGTGCTGAACTGGTTCGTGCGGTTCTGGTGGCCCAACCGATGGATGGTCCTGGGCTCGACGTCTGTCGTTCTTGTGCTGGCGGCCGCTGTGGCCTCGATGCTGCCCGACGCGTACGACGCCACGGCCTCAGTGCTTGTGACGCCCTCAGCGTTATCAGCGAAGGTCGGTTCGGCTCCTGTTGACCTCAACGTGTACGCGCGCATGGCGAAATCTGGGGCGATCATCGACGGCGCGGTGGCCGAGGCACGTCGGATGAACGCGCTCGGCGGGCCGGAGGAGCCACAGGATTTCCGCGTGGACGTCGGGTCTCAATCAATGCTCGGGCTGAGCGTGACCGCCCGGCAAGCAGCGGCCGCAGG
>JACPZV010000177.1 GCA_016195295.1 Acidobacteriota bacterium | reverse complement strand
CCAGCGACCCGACGTCGCCCATGAAGATTTCGGCGGGGTACGAGTTGTACCAGAGGAACCCGAGCGACGCGCCGACCAGCGATCCGCAGAACACGGTGAGCTCCGCCACGCGCGGCAGGTGCACGAGGAGCAAGTACTCCGCGAAGACGCGGTGTCCGGTGACGTAGGCCAGCGCGGTGTACGCGCCGGCCGCAATCGCGAACGTGCTGATCGCCAGCCCGTCGAGACCGTCGGTGAGGTTGACGGCGTTCGACACGGCGACGAGCACGAAGACCGCAAAGGGCAAATAGCCCCAGCCGAGATCCGGAATGAGACGCTTGAAGAACGGAAAGATGAGCCGCGTGCTGTACAGACCGTCGTGCTGCAGGACGAGCAGCACGATGCCGACCACGACCGCGATCAGCACCTGATAACCCATCTTGTAACGCGGCCGCAGGCCGTGGTGCGTTCGGCGAACGACCTTGAGGTAGTCGTCCGCGAATCCAACCCCGCCGTAGCTGGCCGTCGTCAACACGGCAATCCAGACATAGATGTTCGAGAGATCCGCCCACAAGAGCGTCGGCACGAGGGCCGCCGTCAGAATCAGCAAGCCGCCCATCGTGGGCGTCCCCGCTTTGGCGTGGTGCGATTGCGGCCCCTCGGCGCGAATGACTTGGCCGATCTGGAACTCGCGCAACTTCCGCACCATCCACGGCCCGAACGCCAGACTGATCGCGAGCGCCGACAAACTCGCCGCCGCGGTACGGAACGTGATGTACTGCGTCACGTTCAGCACCGAGAGCCGCGTGTGGAGCGGGTAGAGCAGGTTGTAGAGCATCAGGCGCGCGCCGCCTTCAACCGCTCGACCACGCGATCCGTTTTCACGCCGCGCGATCCTTTCACGAGCACGAGATCGGCGCCGGTCACGAGCGCGACGGCGGCCTCCGCCGCCTCCTCGCTCGTCGCGAAGTGACGCACGCGCGCGCGCGGCATCCCGGCGGCCACCGCGGCCTCGGCGAGCGCGCGCGCCGCGTCGCCGCCCACCGCCAACAACACGTCGACGCGGGCTTCAGCCGCCGCGCGTCCGACGTCCCGATGTCGCGCGGCTGCGTGCTCGCCGAGCTCGAGCATCTCGCCCAGCACGGCGATGCGCCTGCCCGCCTTCAAGTGCGCAAGCACCTCGAGCGCGCGCGTCGTCGCGGCGGGGCTGGCGTTGTAGCTGTCGTCCAAGAGCGTGACGCCACCCGCCAGCCGTACCACCTCGCCCCGATGCGGCGCCGGACGAAGCGTCGCCGCCCGCGCGGCGATGGCGTCGAGCGGCACGTCGAATTCCGTCGCGACCGCGGCCGCGGCGAGCACGTTCGCCAGATTGCCGCGCCCGACGAGCGGCGTCGCCAGGTCCACGCCGCCGCGTGCCGTCGTCACGCGCGCGCCGATCCCGTCGATGCCGCGGTCCACGATCGACGACGCCTTGACGCGAGCGTCACGATCGATCCCGAACGTCACGGTCCGGCCGCGAAACGACGCCACGCGCGCCATCACGCGATCGTCGTCCGCGTTGGCGACGAGCAGCGTCGACGCGTCGGCGCCTTCGAGGACCTCCGCTTTCGCATCCGCGATGGCGTCGACCGACGCGAAGAAGCCGAGATGCGCGTCGCCGACGTTCGTCCACACCCGCACGTCCGGTTCAGCGACGCCAATCAGCGTGCTGATCTCCCCGGCGTGATTCATGCCCAGCTCGACGACGGCGATCTCCGGCCGCTGCCTCAACTCGATGAGCGACAACGGCAATCCGATGTGGTTGTTGAAGTTTCCGCGGTTGCGAATGACGCGATATCGCGCCGCGAGAAACTCCGCCGTAATCTCCTTGGTCGTGGTCTTCCCGGCGCTCCCGGTGATGGCCACCACCTTCGTGCCCGATGCCCGCCGCACGGCGCGGGCCAACGCTTGCAGCGCGCGAACCGTGTCGTCGACTTCGATGACAACCGGCGCGCGGCTTCGCTCGGCTGAAGCCACCGCGCTACGAACATTCGGACCGCCACCGCTCGCGCGGCGGCTGCGGCCACGCGGAACGACCACGCCCGCAGCACCCGCGTCGAGCGCGGCCGGCACGAACTCCGCGCCGTCGAACCGGTCGCCGCGGATGGCGATGAACAGTTCACCGACCGCCAGCGTGCGCGTGTCGATCGACACGCCGCCGAACTCGCGCGCCGCGTCGCCGCTCACGAGTTCGCCCGCCGTCGCCGCCGCGACCCACGCCGCGCGAAGCTGGAGGGCGGGTCCTTCCGGACCCGCCGCTGCGCCGGGTCCAAAAGGACCGGGCCTACGCTCCTCCGTCATACGGCTTGCCGATCTCGCTCATACGACGCCCGAGTTCGTCCGCCGACGAGCCAGCGCGTCGCGCGCCACCGCCACATCGTCGAACGGGAGCACGCGATCGCCGATGACCTGGTACTTCTCGTGGCCCTTGCCGGCGATCAACACGAGGTCGCCCGGCCGCGCCAGTTCGATCGCCGCGGCAATCGCGCGGCCACGGTCGACCATCGTCAGCAACGACTGACCCGCATCGCGACCTTCGACGAGCTCGGCACGTCCCGAGCTCGACGGGGGGCGCCGCGTGTCCGGCGTAATTCCGCGCTGGATTTCGTCGATGATGCGGGCCGGATCCTCGCTGCGCGGGTTGTCCGACGTGATCACGAT
>JACPZV010000176.1 GCA_016195295.1 Acidobacteriota bacterium | reverse complement strand
CGGCCGAGATCACGGCCGCCGGCGGCACGGCCCTTCCGATCGCCGCTGACGTCACGCGCGAGGCCGACATGAACGGCCTGATCGCGCGAACCGTGGAGCGCTTCGGCCGACTCGACGTCATGCTCTGCAACGCCGGATTCGGGATTGCGGGCGCCATCGACGACATCACGCCAGCGCAGATGCAGCAGTTGATCGACGTGAACTACATGGGCACCTACTACGCGACGCGCGCCGCGCTGCGCGTCTTCCGGAAGCAGGGGCACGGCCACGTGATCATGGTGTCGTCCATCGTCGGCAAACGCGGCGTCCCGTACATGGGCGCGTACTCGGCGACGAAGTTCGCACAGGTCGGGCTCGCCGAGTGTTTGCGATCGGAGGTGGCCGGCTCCGACATTCACGTGACCGTCGTTTATCCTGTCTCTACCGAGACGGAATTCTTCGACGTCATGACGCGCGAGACCGGCGTCGACGTGACGCGCGCCTA
Source organism: Acidobacteriota bacterium (assembly GCA_016195295.1). Classification (GTDB taxonomy): domain Bacteria; phylum Acidobacteriota; class Vicinamibacteria; order Vicinamibacterales; family CAVVIG01; genus SRVP-36. The sequence continues at coordinate 5,142 of JACPZV010000176.1, read as the reverse complement.
CGGTCCGCGGCAGGACGTGAGGATCGTCGCCGACGCGATCGCGCGCGCAATCGATCGTCCGGTCCCCGAGGTGTACCCGTATTTCAAGGCGCGCGCGCTCGTGGTCCTCAATGCGATCGCGCCCGGCTTCTGCGATCGCGTGGTCAAGCGCTTCGGCCGCCGACCGGTTCGGTCGTAGCGCGATCGCGTTGCAGCGCTTTCGCCGAGCGAAACATGATGACTTCCCTCGAACACGCGCGCGCCGTTGCGACCGCCGTCCGCGACGCCGGCGGCCGCGCGCTCATCGTCGGCGGCTGGGTGCGGGATCGGTTGATGGGCCGCGACGCGCCGAACATCGACCTCGAGGTGTTCGGGGTCACGCCGGACCGGCTGCGCGCGCTGTTGGACACGCTCGGCAAGGTCGAAGCCGTCGGCGAACGCTTTCAGGTCTACAAGCTGGGCGACCTGGATGTGTCGCTGCCGCGCCGCGATTCGAAGGCCGGACGCGGGCATCGCGGCTTCGTCGTCGTCGGCGATCCCGACATGACGATCGAGGAGGCCGCGCGCCGGCGGGATTTCACGGTCAATGCCATTTCGTGGGATCCGCTGGCCGACGAGTACTTCGATCCGTTCGGCGGGCGGCTGGACATCGAGCGCCGGCTGCTGCGCGTCGTCGATCCGGCGACGTTCCCCGACGACAGTCTGCGCGTCCTGCGCGCGATCCAGCTCGCGGCGCGGCTCGAGTTCGAACTCGACGAGGACGCGCGTGCGCTCTGCCGAACCATTCCGCTCGACGATCTGCCGGCCGAGCGCATCTGGAATGAAGTCGAGAAGCTGCTGTTCGCGCGCCGGCCGTCAACCGGCTTCGCTCTCGCCATGGACGTTCAGATCGTGGCGAAGCTGTGGCCTGAGCTGCAGGCGCTCGCGGACTGTCCGCAGGAGCCGGAGTGGCACCCGGAGGGCGATGTCTGGCTCCACACGCTGCAGGTGATCGATCAGGCGCGGACGAAAATCGACGATCTGCCGCGGCCGCAACAGATCGCGATCATGCTCGGCGCCGTCTGTCACGACGTGGGGAAGCCGGCCACGACGGCGTTCGTCGACGGACGCATCCGCTCGATCGATCACGAGGACCAGGGCGTGGCGCCCGCAACGATGCTGCTCGATCGGCTCAACGTGCGATCGATCGACGGCTACGACGTGCGGAAGCAGGTGCTCGGTCTTACCGCGCAGCATCTGAAGCCGGGCATGTGGTTCAAGGTGAAAGATGAAGTCGGCGACGGGGCGTTCAGGCGTCTGGCGGCTAAAGTGGACCTCGAACTGCTCGCGCGTCTCGCGAAGGCCGACTGTCTCGGTCGCGAGCCGGGGCACTTCAATTGCGAGGCGATGGATTGGTTTCTCGACCGCGCGCGATCGCTCGGCGTCCAGCATCGTCCGCCGGCACCGATCCTCCTCGGGCGTCACGTGCTCGCGCTCGGGCTGAAGCCCGGCCCGCGCGTCGGCGAGATCGTGAAGGCTGTTTACGAACTGCAGCTGGATGGGAAGGTAACGAGCGTCGACGAAGCGATCGCGGCGGCGAAACAGCTACTTTAGCGATCGTCCCTTGCGATGCTGCCAGGCGTCCAACGCCGTTCCGATCAGGCCCACAAGCGCAAGGATGGCACCGACCGTAAACGGAATGATCAGTCCTTCCATCGCCATTTCACTTCCAGATAGATGCCAAATCCGAGCAAAGCCACTACGCCGACGATGGTAGTCGCCAGGAACCGCGTCGTCAAGGTTCGTCCCTGCGCGAACGCATCCAGTGGAGCAAACACCGCGACCAACACCGCGATCTCTCGCAGAGATTCACCAAGAAGCAAGAAGACTGCGGCGCGTGTTGACCTCTTGATGCGCACCGGGCCGGCTGCTGCAGTCCGCGTGCCACGTCATCTCTTTTGGATTCACTCGGACTTCTCAGACTGTTCGACTCCGGCATTGCAATTTCTGCCGTCCTTATACGTGCGGACATTGCAGCAAGTACAATCGCGCTATGGCTCGATACACGCTTGTCTACGGCGTGCGGCTGATTCCGGAAGGCGCGCTGCGGGGCGTCGAGGAAGCGACGCTGAAGCTGACCGATGGATCGACCGCTGGTCTGACGCTCCACACCTTCGACGGCACGATCCCGCAGCTCCGGCGATCGCTCGACCGGAGCCTGGATGCGTTTTTTGATTTGCTGCCTGGCGCAGAAGACGAAGACGTGGAAACCTTCGGAGACTAGAGCGCATCTACCTTCAGTTTCTCTCCGCTCGCCATTCTTCCAGCAGCCGCGCGGCGTTGCCCGCCACCGACTTGAGCGTCGGCGTCCAGCCCAGCGCGCGGGCGCGTGGGCTTCGGACCACTTGATCCAGCGCCAGCGCATCGGCGTACGCGCCCATTTTGCTGCGCGCCTCATCGATGGGCACGTGCCGGACGTCTGGGCGCACGGGCACATAGGGCGTGATGGCGTCGACAAGGTCGTTGACGCGCTCGTCGCCTTCGTCGTTGGCATGGAAGACGCCGCCAGCGTCGGCGCTGGCGGCGAGCCGGACGTAGAGATCGGCCAGGTCGCGGTCGTAGACGAGTGGCCAGTGATTGTTGCCGTCGCCGACCACGCGCACGAGGCCGTTGCTGGCGGCCTTGAACAGATCGCCCACCAGGCCGTCGCGGCTGCCGTACACGACGCCGGGACGCACGACGATCGTCCGGAGCGCGGCGTTGGCCGAGTCGACCACCAGCTGCTCGTGATCCGGGCGCCAAGCGACGTGGTCGATGGGGTTGAGAGGCGACTCCTCGGTGGCCGGTTCCGGCGACCGGCCGAGCACCCAGACACCGGACGTATAAATGATGAAGCGTTGCGCCGGCGCCGCCGACCCGGCGGTCCGCGGACGCTTCGCGGCCGCGAGAATCGTCTCGAGGACCGCGCGGTCGATCGCCGGTCCACGACCCGGCGCCGAGTCGTACGCCGCGAGCACGTAGCCGTCCTGCGCCTCCGCGCTGCCATGGAACGAGTCGGGCTCCGCGAGATTGCCGATGACCGGATGCGCGCCGCGCTCGGCGACGCGGCGGGCCTTCTCGTTGTCGCGCACCAGCGCCGTCACGTCGTGGCCGCCGCGCACGAGCGCGTCGAGCACGGCCGTGCCGATGTAACCGGTCGCGCCTGTCAGAAAGATCCGCATCGGGCCGTATATCATAGTTCACTCGTGGTCCGAGACACGCTCATTGACTTTTTCGACGACCTCACCCTCGCGCGCGGTGATTTTCTCGTGTACGACGACGGGTTCCGGACTCGGACGTACACGTACGCCGAGGTGGGCCGGGCCGCGCGCGGCTTCGCCGCGCGCCTCCACCAGCAAGGACTTCGGAAAGGCGACACGATTGTTTTCTGGAGCGAGAACCGTCCGGAATGGATCGTCGCGTTCTGGGGCTGCCTGCTTCGCGGCATCGTCGTCGTCCCGATCGATTATCGCGCGTCGCCGGACTTTCTCGGGCGCGTCGCGCGTATCGTCGACGCGAAGCTCATTCTGATCGGCCAGGACGTCCCGCCGCATTCCACGTCGATCGCCGCGCCGGCGTCGAAGCTTCAAGAGATTGATTGGAACGACGGATCGCCCGCGCCTCCGGTCGCGATCGCGCGCGACGACGTGGCCGAGATCATTTTCACGTCCGGCGCCACCGCCGAACCGAAAGGCGTCGTCATCACGCACCGCAATGTGCTGGCGAACATCGTGCCCGTCGAGCGCGAAATCCTGAAATACAAGAAGTGGGGTAAACCGTTCTATCCATTGAGATTCTTGAATCTTCTTCCTCTCAGCCACATGTTCGGCCAGGCGATGGCCACCTTCATCCCGCCGATGCTGACCGGCACGGTGGTGTTCATGCGCGGGTACAACCCGGCGGAGATCGTCGCGCAGATCAAACGTCGCCGCATCTCGGTGCTCGTCTCGGTGCCGAAGATTCTCGACGTGTTGCGCGAACACGTCACGCGCACGTTTGGCTCGCCTGAAAGGCTCGCCCTACGTGAGGGAGGTGTCGCGCAAGGCTTTCTGCCGAGCGGACAACATTTCGTGTGGCGCTGGTGGCGCTATCGCCGCGTGCATCGCGCGTTCGGTTTCAAGTTCTGGGCGTGCGTCGTCGGCGCGGCGCCGCTCGACGCCGATCTCGAAGCGTTCTGGTCCGAGCTCGGGTTCGCCGTGATTCAAGGCTACGGACTGACGGAGACCGCGCCCATCGTCAGCCTGAATCATCCGTTCTCGATGAAAAAAGGCTCGGTCGGCAAGGCGATCGCGGGCGTCGAGGTCCGGATCGCGCCCGACGGCGAGATTCTCGTGCGCGGCGACAACGTGACGCGGGGCTATTTCAAGGCGGCGGACGAAACGGCGCGCGCGTTCGAGGGCGGCTGGTTCCACACCGGCGACATCGGCGATGTCGGCGCCGACGGCCAGATCTACATCCGCGGGCGCAAGAAGGAAATGATCGTCACGCCCGAGGGGTTGAACGTGTTTCCGGAAGACGTCGAGCGGGTGCTCGCGCGCATTGCCGGCGTGCGCGAGTCTGCCGTCGTCGGCGTCCCGATAGGATCTGAAGAACGCGTGCACGCCGTGCTCGTGCTGGACCAGGGCGCCGACCTCGACGCGATCGTCCGCGAGGCGAACGCGCACCTCGAGGATCACCAGAAGATTCGTCGCGCGCTCGTCTGGCCGGAGCCCGCGTTGCCGCGCACGGAAGGCACCGACAAGCTGAAGCGCGCGGTCATTCGCGAGTGGGCGAAGACCGGCGGCGACACGCCGCCCCGGGCGAAGTCCAGCGGCGACGCCCTCGCCGCGCTCATCGCGAAGTACGCGGGACGATCGGACGTCTCGCCGACGACGACGATCGAGGAGCTGGGCCTGAGCTCGTTGGATCGCGTCGAGCTGATGGTCGCGATGGAGGACGCGTTTCAGACGCGGATCGACGAACGCGCGTTCTCGGAAGCCCGCGATCTCGGCCAACTGCGGACGCTGATCACGCGGGCGGCGATCGGCGAGGCGGCGCCGGCCGAGCCGGTCACCTTCCCTGCTTGGAATCGCTCGTGGCCCGTTCGTGCGATCCGACGCGCCAGTCTTCCGACGTGGATTCTGCCGCTCACGCGGCTCTTCGCCT
>JACPZV010000175.1 GCA_016195295.1 Acidobacteriota bacterium | reverse complement strand
CGCGCCTCCTCCGCGCCTTTGCCCATGAATCGCTTCACGGAGTAGACCGTGCGCTGCGCGTCGGTCAGCAGGCGACGCTGCGCTTCGCGGCCCACGTGAATCGTGCCGTCGTCAGCCACCGAGACGATGGACGGCACGAGGCCGTCACCGCTACGGTCGCGGATGACGACGGGCATGCCGTCCTTCACGTAGGCGACGAGCGAGTTCGTGGTGCCGAGATCGATGCCGACGACTTTGCTCATACCACCACTGAATCACCACACAGGACACGAAGGACACAGTCGAGTACGCATCACGAATTCAGCTCTCGCTCTATGCCGGCGAGCAGGTTGTTGATGTAGTTCCGCTCCAGGAACCTGTCCCGTAGCGCTTCGAGCGCCGCACGCCGATCGCTTTCGCCCGCACCCGCGTCCACGAGCGCATCCCACCGCGCGGACAGCTCCTGCAACTGGGATTCATGCTCGACCCGCTTGGCTTCAATCGGCTGCCGCGCGCCCTCCAGCCGGCCCTTCCAGACCTCCGCCGACGCACCGCTCGCGCGCAAGTCGCGAATCTCGTCCAGCTCTTCGTTCAGCGCGAAGACTTCTTCGAGCAGCGCGGGCGGGACTTGACGTGACGCCTCCTGCGGATTCTTCGGCGCCAGACCCTCAATTTGCAGCAGGTACTCGATGCGCGCGATCGACTGCCTTAGGGTCCGGTAGGCGTCGTTCAAGTACGACGATCGTTCCAGGCTGGCGCGACGTTCCGCGGGCGTGGCGTTGTAGAAATAGTCCGGATGGAACTGGCGGCTCAGTCGGCGAAATCGCTGCTCCAGATCCTCGGCATCGAGCTTCAGCTTCCGCGGCAATCCGAGAAACGTGAAGTAATCGCCGTGACGGCCGAGCGCGAGAATCTTGGAACACTGCGGGCAGAAATGCGCGTCGACGGGAGCGCCGCCGCTGCACGCTCGGCACACCTGAAGCGTGGGACTGGAGATCGAAGAAGACATGAGCCAGAAGGTGTGAAGTTGGAAGTCACGCTTCCAACTTCTCACGCTCCGAAGGAGCTACCACAACCGCAGGTCGACTTCGCGTTCGGGTTGTTGAACACGAAGCCCTTGCTGATCAGATTCGTGTCGTAATCGAGCACCGTGCCGTTCAAGTAGAGGAGGCTCTTCCTGTCGACGAAGATCTTCGCGCCCTCGGGCCCGTCGAACACTTCGTCGCCCAGACGCGGCTGCTTCTCCCAGCTGAACGTGTAGCTCAACCCGGAGCACCCGCCGCCCCTGACGCCCACGCGCAAGCCGCCCTCGTCTATGCCTTGTTTGGCCATCAACGTGCGGATTTTCTGCGCCGCGGTTTCGCTGATTTGAATCATGCTCGTTCTGGCGGGCCTGAAAAGGCCCGCCCTACATGTCGCGACTTACGCGGTCGGCTGCGCCGCCTTCTCGGCCGACCTCTCCACGCCCTGCTTCTTCTTGTAGTCGGCGATCGCCGCCTTGATCGCGTCCTCCGCCAGGACGGAACAGTGAATCTTCACGGGCGGCAGGCTCAGCTCGTTGACGATGTCCGTGTTCTTGATCGCCATTGCCTCGTCCACCGTCTTGCCCTTGAGCCACTCGGTCGCGAGGCTCGAGCTCGCAATCGCCGACCCGCAGCCGAAGGTCTTGAACTTCGCGTCGTCGATGACGCCCGTCGCGGGGTTGACCTTGACCTGCAGCTTCATCACGTCGCCGCACTCGGGGGCGCCAACGAGGCCGGTGCCGACGTTGACGTCGTCTTTCGGGAGCGACCCGACGTTGCGCGGGTTCTCGTAGTGATCGATTACCTTGTTTGAGTAAGCCATCGTTTGTCCTCAAGGTCCGGCTGACGCCGGACGCTACCATCGAGTTGTCAATGTCCTTCTGTCTGCCACTGCATCGTTGAAAGATCCACGCCTTCTTTCGCCAGCTCGTAGAGCGGCGACATGTCGCGCAGCCGGGTGACCACCGACGTGAGCTTGTCGGCCACGTAGTCCACTTCCTCTTCCGTCGTCCACCGGCCGAGCCCGAAGCGAATCGACGAGTGCGCGAGATCGTCGCCAGCGCCGAGCGCCTTGAGCACGTAGGACGGCTCGAGACTCGCCGAGGTGCACGCCGATCCGGACGAGACCGCGACGTCGTTGATGCCCATCAGCAGCGATTCGCCTTCGACGTACGCGAAGCTGATGTTCAAGCTGTGCGGCAGCCGGTGCTCCATCGATCCGTTGATGTAAATCTCGTCCAGGTTCTCGTGCAGCTTGTCGTTCAACCGATCGCGCAGCCGGCGCAGCCGCTCCGCGTCGGTCGCCAGCTCCTGCTTGCACAGCTCGGCCGCCTTGCCGAATCCGACGATGCCCGTGACGTTGAGCGTGCCCGACCGCATGCCGCGCTCGTGGCCGCCGCCATCGATGATCGGCGCCAGCAGCACGCGCGGATTGCGGCGACGGACGTACAGCGCGCCGACGCCCTTCGGCCCGTACATCTTGTGCGCGCTGAGCGACGCCATGTCCACCTTGAGGTCGTTCACGTTGAACGGCACCTTGCCGACGATCTGCACCGCGTCGGTATGGAACAGAATGCCTTTGTCCTTCGCGATCGCGCCAATCTCGGCGATCGGCTGGATGACGCCGATCTCGTTGTTGGCGGCCATGATCGTGATCAAGATCGTCTTGTCGGTGACCGCGGCCTTCAGCGCGTCGAGGCTGATGCGACCGTCCTTCTGCACGGGCAGATACGTGACGCGGTAGCCTTCCTTCTCGAGCCGCTTGCACGTGTCGATGATCGCTTTGTGCTCGGTGACGCACGTGATGATGTGGTTGCCCTTCTCGCGGTACATCTCGGCGACGCCCTTGATCGCCAGATTGTCCGATTCGGTCGCGCCGCTCGTGAAGACGATCTCCTTCGCGTTCGCGCCAATGAGATCCGCGATCTGTTTGCGGCCCTTCTCCACCGCTTCCTCCGCTTCCCAGCCAAACGGATGGTTGCGGCTCGCGGCATTGCCGAAATGCTGCGTGAAGTACGGCAGCATCGCCTCGACGACGCGCGGGTCGACCGGCGTCGTGGCGTGATAGTCCATGTAGATCGGAAGCTTGATGGCCATAGGTTAAAGATGCGTATGAAAGACCGCGGCACGCGCGGTCGCCGGGATCGGAAGATCCGCGGCAAGTTCCGCGATCGTGCACTCGCCGAGCGCGGTCAGAATCCGCTCACGCACCCGCCACAGCGGGTCGCGCACGTTGCACTTCGAGAACTGCTCGCACTGCCCGTCGTCGGTTGAACACGCCGTCACCGTCACCGGACCTTCGATCGCCTGAATCACGTCGGCGACTGAAATCTGCGCAGGCGCGCGCGCCAGCTGATAGCCGCCGCGCGTGCCCTGCTGTGACGCAAGCAGCCTCCGCCGGACGAGACGCTGAAGCACCTTCGCCATCAGCTCGACCGGGATGTCGTAAAGCTCGGCGATCTCGCGGGCGGACGATGAACTCTGGGAGCCCCGATCGCCCCGGAGCGCCAAGTGCTTCATCGCGATAAGCGCGTAGTCCGCCTTTTTTGAGAGCCTCAGCATGGGGTGCCTTAAATCCGACCGCTATAGTCGGAGTTTAATACTTCGGCTGACTCGGGTCAACTTTGTCGATCCAGTCCAGGATTCCACCCTTGAGGTTCAATACCCGCTTGAAGCCGACAGACCGCAGGAAATCGGCCGCTTTCGCGCTTCTTCCGCCCATCTTGCAATGCACCACGATCTCATCCTCGGGGTTGATCTCGGTGTAGCGCTTCGGCACATCGCCCAGCGGAATCAGCACCGATCCGGCGATGCGGTTGATCTGGTACTCGTTGGGTTCACGGACGTCGACGATGCGCAGCGCGTCGCCACGGTCGAGGCGCTGCTTGAGTTCGACGGCGGTGATTTCGGTCGCGTTGTTCACGGCCACGGGCGCCGGTGCGGCAGGGGTGACGCCGCAGAACTGTTCGTAGTCGATGAGCTGCTTCACGGTCGGATGCGTGCCGCACACCGGGCAATCGGGATCCTTGCGCAGCTTCAGCTCGCGGAAACGCATCCGCAGCGCGTCGTAGATCAGGAAGCGGCCGATCAACGGCTCGCCGATGCCCATGATGAGCTTCACGGTCTCCGTCGCCTGAATCACGCCGATGATGCCCGGCAGCACGCCGAGCACGCCGCCCTCGGCGCAGCT
>JACPZV010000157.1 GCA_016195295.1 Acidobacteriota bacterium | reverse complement strand
GTTAAAAATCTGAGGATGTAAGGATCTGAGGAGGTGAGGAGGTGAAGGCGCCCGCCAACTTCCTCAAATCCTCAGATTCTCAAATCCTCAAATCTATCCGACTACGTCCAATCCCATCGACCGCGCCGTGCCCGCGACGGTCTTCACCGCCGCTTCGAGCGAATCGCAATTCAGGTCCGGGAGCTTCGTCTTCGCGATGTCCTCAACCTGTTTGCGCGTCACCGTGCCGACCTTGTTCTTGTTCGGCTCGGGGGATCCTTTCGCAATGTTCGCCGCGCGCTTCAGCAGAATGGACGCGGGCGGCGTCTTGGTGATGAAGCTGTACGACCGGTCCGCGTAGACCGTCACGACGACCGGGATGATCAGGCCTTCATCCTTCGCCGTCTTCGCGTTGAAGTTCTTGCAGAAGTCCATGATGTTCACGCCCTGCGGACCGAGCGCGGTCCCCACGGGCGGCGCCGGCGTCGCCTTGCCGGCCGCAATCTGGAGCTTCACCATCGCCTGAACTTTTTTCGCCATGTCCTTCTCACGTTGAACCGCAGAGAGCGCTGAGTCCGCAGAGCAAACCTTGGTTGGCCTCTGCGTTCTCCGCGCGCTCCGCGGTTAGATCTTCTCTACCTGCAGGAAGTCCAACTCCACGGGAGTCGATCTCCCGAAAATCGTGACCATCACCTTCAGCGTGTTCTTGTCGAGGTTCACTTCGTCGACGACGCCGTTGAAGCTCGTGAACGGGCCCTCGTTGATCCGGACCTGCTCGCCCTTCTCGAACATGTACTTCGGCTTCGGTTTCTCGGCCGCTGTCCGCACCTGCTGGAGGATCTGCTCGACTTCCTCCTTGCTGAGCGGCGTCGGCTTGGCGCCCGCGCCCACGAAGCCAGTGACCTTCGGCGTGTTCTTCACGACGTGCCACGCGTGGTCGGACATGTTCATCTCGACCAGGATGTAGCCGGGAAAGAACCGCTTCGCGGTGACCACCTTGCGCCCGCCGCGCATCTCGACGACGTCCTCGGTCGGAATCAGCACTTCGCCGATGTCGTTCTGCAACCCGTACGCTTTCACGCGCTCCTGCAGCGACTCGGCGACCTTCTTCTCGAAGCCCGAGTAGGTGTGGACGATGTACCAGTTCTTCGTCGCGACGTCGGTCATGCCGTCGGTCCCGCCACCCCGAAGATCCGGAAGATCCACTGGACGAGGCGCAGCAGCCCGAAATCGAGAACGAACAGATAGAGACCGAAGAACGCGGACGTGAGGATGACGACGACGGTCGTCGCGTAGACTTCTTTTTGCGACGGCCAGGTGACGCGCTTCAGCTCGTTGCGCACCTCGCTCAAGAAGAGCCGCGAGCGCTCGATCTTGAGAAGGAGCCATCCGCGCCCCGGGCGACCGCCGGCCGGTTCTCGTGCCGTTTCGATTGCCGTCGTGTTCTCAGCCACGTCGTCCTTCAGCCTTCTGCCTTCTCAGTTCCAACTTCTCACTTCTCACTTCCCGAAGGGCATTGGCAGGCCAGGAGGGAATCGAACCCCCAACCCCCGGTTTTGGAGACCGGTGCTCTGCCAATTGAGCTACTGGCCTACGTCATTGCGGAATGCGGATCGCGGAGTGCGGATTTCACCACTCAAATCCGCAATCCGCATTCCTCAATCCGCATTACTTACTCTCTTTATGCGCCGTATGCTTCCGACAGAATCGGCAGTACTTGCTCATCTCGAGCCGTTCGGTCGTCTTCTTCTTGTTCTTCGTCGTGCTGTAGTTGCGACGTTTGCACTCGGTGCAGGCCATCGAAATGATGTCTCTCATGATCGTGCGGTGGCTTTTGGCTGGTGGCTGGTGATCCCAGCCGCTTGCCCGAGCCTCAAGCCCCTCGCCTCCAGTCCCTATTCGATCACTTCCGTCACGGTCCCCGCGCCCACCGTGCGGCCTCCTTCGCGGACCGCGAACCGGAAGCCTTTTTCGAGCGCTACCGGCGCCATCAGCTCACCGGTGATCGTCGTGTTGTCGCCCGGCATCACCATCTCGACGCCCTCCGGCAGGCTCAGGGTGCCGGTGACGTCGGTCACCTTGATGTAGAACTGCGGACGGTAGCCATTGAAGAACGGCGTGTGACGGCCGCCTTCTTCTTTCGAGAGGATGTAGACCTCGCCCTTGAACTTCGTGTGCGGCTTGACGCTGCCCGGCTTCGCCAGGACCTGCCCGCGCTCCACATCGTCTTTTTCGACGCCCCGCAGGAGCACGCCGATGTTGTCGCCGGCCACACCCTCGTCGAGGAGCTTCCGGAACATCTCGACGCCGGTCACGACCTTCTTCTCGGTCGGCCGGAACCCGACGATTTCGACGTCCTCGCCGACCTTCACCTTGCCGCGCTCCACGCGGCCGGTCACCACGGTGCCGCGGCCCGAGATCGAGAAGACGTCTTCGATCGGCATCAGGAACGGCTTGTCCACTTCACGCTGGGGGATCGGCACGTAGCTGTCGAGCGCTTCCATCAGCTTCAGGACGCCGGCGACGCCCTCGGGATCGCCCTGGAGCGCCTTGAGTGCCGACACGCGGATAACCGGGACCTCGTCGCCCGGGAACTTGTAGCTCTTGAGGAGCTCGCGCACTTCCAGCTCGACGAGATCGATCAGTTCCGGGTCGTCGATCGCGTCGACCTTGTTCAGCGCGACGACGAGGTACGGCACGTTGACCTGATAGGCGAGCAGGACGTGCTCGCGCGTCTGAGGCATCGGGCCGTCAACCGCGCTGACGACGAGGATGGCCCCGTCCATTTGCGCGGCGCCCGTGATCATGTTCTTGATGTAGTCGGCGTGGCCCGGGCAGTCGACGTGGGCGTAGTGGCGCTTCGCCGTCGAGTACTCGACGTGGCTGGTCGCGATAGTGAGAATTTTCGTCTCGTCGCGGCGGCCCTGCGACTCGGACGCCTTGGCGATCTCGTCGTACGACACGTACTTCGCCCAGCCCTTCTCGGCGGCCACCTTGGTCATCGCCGCCGTCAAGGTGGTCTTCCCGTGGTCGATGTGCCCGATGGTGCCCACGTTCACGTGCGGTTTGCTGCGATCGAATTTTTCTTTGGCCATGTCGTCTACGTCCTCTGTTTTCTACTGCCTTGTGTCCACCTTCGCGCTTCGCGCTACGGCGGACAGCCTTCGCTCTGGTTTACCAGCCAGCCTTCGCGCTCAGCGCGACGGCTTGCCAAGCCGTCGCTCGCTCGCCGCGCGCCCCGTTGCCGCGCGCGGCAGCGAGCGAAGGCTGGAGCCGATGACCAGGATTGAACTGGTGACCTCGTCCTTACCAAGGACGCGCTCTGCCAACTGAGCTACATCGGCAAACTTGGTCCTTGGTCCCTTAGTCGTTCGTCATTTGTCGTCCGCCGTCGCGCGACAGCCTTCCGCCTGCGCGGCGCTTCGGCGTGACAAGCCGATGACTGGCCTGCCAAGCCGTCGCTCGCCGCGCAGCGGCGAGTGAAGGCTGGAGCGGGAGACGGGGATCGAACCCGCGACCAACAGCTTGGAAGGCTGTGACTCTACCACTGAGTTACTCCCGCCTACGCGCCTCTCATCCTCACGCTCATTCGGCGCTTCGGCGAGGCGTGCCCGCGCGCCGTCTTCACCCCGCTGCGTCCCACGGCTTGCCCAGCCGAAGTCCGCCTTCGCGTGCCGCCGCTTTTGGCGGCACGCTTCGGCGAGACGAAGGCTGGTGGCGAGGGAAGGACTCGAACCTTCGAAGCCACTAGGGCGACAGATTTACAGTCTGCTGCGTTTGACCGCTTCGCTACCTCGCCAGCTGTCTGTGTTAGTGGAATGCGATGTTTTCGGTCTAACCCTACGGGCCGGGCTCAAACACGATCGATGGAGCTGGCGAAGGGACTTGAACCCCCGACCTGCTGATTACAAATCAGCTGCTCTACCGACTGAGCTACGCCAGCCTAAACAAAACACTAACTTTAGCACGTCCTATGCCAGACGCGCAAGTCGTTGGCCGTACTGGTTATGGGCTCCTTCGGCAGAGGCTGGCAACCCTTTATTGTACTCGGCGGGCCAGTCGTTGCCTAACGGCTTCAAACAGCACGATTCCCGTGGCGACCGAGACGTTCAAGCTCTGAACATGACCGGCCATGGGAATGGAAGCCAGCCAATCGCAACGCTCCCTGACCAGCCGTCGCAGGCCTGTCCCTTCCGCCCCGACCACCAGCGCCGTTGGCAGCGTCAAGTCCATCTCGTCGTAGCGCTTCTGCGCCGCGCCGGCGAGTCCGACGGTCCACACGCCCGCCTCCTTCAAGCTCTCGAGCGCGCGCGCGATGTTGACGACGTCCGCGATCTTGACGTGCGCCACGGCTCCCGCCGACGCCTTTGCCGTCGCGCCGTCGAGCCGCGCCGCGTGACGCGACTGCCGCACGACCCCGTCGGCACCCGCCGCGTCCACGGAGCGCAGAATGGCGCCGACGTTGTGCGGATCTTCGATGCCGTCAAGCACGACGAGGAGCGGCGCGGCCGTCGCGCCGGCGACAAGGTCCTCGACGGTCACGCGCTCGCGCTCGCGCGTGTCGGCGACCACGCCTTGATGCGCCGCGCCGCGCGTCAAACGATCGATCTCGTCGACCGCCACTCGACGAACCTCGACGCCCTGCGCCTCCGCCAGCCTGACGAGCTCCGCAATGCGCTGGTCCGCGCGCGCCGACACGCGGATCGACGTCGCGCGTTTGGCGCGCAACGCCTCGAGCACGGGGTTGATGCCGTAGATGCGCATGCGATCAGATCGTGCCGGGTGCGGCGTGCTGGGTGCTGGGTGCCGTGCTGGGTGCAGGGTGCGGGGTGCGGTGCTGGGTGCTGAGGGCCGCGGCCCTTGCGACGTGGCATCGCACCAGGCACCTGGCACCACGCACGGCACCCAGCACCGCCGCACCACGCACCCAGCACCCGTTCATTGTTCTTCCAGCGCCTGCGCAAACGCCGCGGCGCGCTCGCGGCAGCCAAGAACGCGCGGAATGCCCGCCGACGCGGGCAGATCCGCGCCGCGATCGATGGCCGGCACCGCCAAGTCGAGCTCCGGCCCCTCGGCGCGCCCGGTCAACGCAAGACGAATCGGATGGAACAACGCTTTGCCCTTTTGGCCCGTCCGCGCCTTCACCTGATTGGCGACCGCGCGGAACCGCTCGCGATCGAGGCGCGGCGCCAATGCGAGTTCCTCGGCGAGCGCCGTCACGACCGATCGCGCGCCTTCGGCGCCCATCTCCTCCCGAACGCGAGGGTCGCTCAACGCGGTGGCGGCATCGTAATCGAACAGCAGCGCCAAACGTGCCGGTACTTGACTGAGCCGATCGACCGATGCGCTGGCCATCGACATCGCGAACGCCAGGAACGCGGTGCCCGCATCGTTCGGCGTCATACGGACGCCGGCGTCGTTGAAGTACGGCAGCGAGAGCTCCGCCAGCCGTACGGGATCGGCGATCTTCAGGTAGTGCCGGTTGGCCCACGCGAGTTTCTCTTCGTCGAACACGCCGGCGCTGTGGCCGACGCGATCGAGCGAAAAGCGCCGCGCCAGCTCGTCAATCGGCACCAGCTCATCGTCGCTCCCACCGGCCTCGCGAGGCGACCAGCCGATGAGCGCGAGATAGTTCACCAGCGCCTCCGGCAGATAGCCTTTCGACCGAAACTCCGCGACCGACGTCGCCCCGTGACGCTTCGACAGCGGACTGTGGTCCGGGCCCATGACGAGCGAGAGATGCGCGAAGGTCGGCGGCGTGAACCCGAGCGCTTCGTACAGCAGGATCTGGCGCGGCGTGTTCGAAATGTGATCCTCGCCGCGAATCACGTGCGTGACGGCCATCAGCGCATCGTCCACGACGACGGCGAAGTTGTAGGCGGGCGGGCCCTCGGCGCGAAGAATGATCGGATCGCCGATCACGTCGGCGTGGAAGCGCACGTCGCCGCGCACGGCGTCGCTGAAGACGATGTCGCCCTCCTCCGGCACGCGGAAGCGAATCGCCGGGCGCTCGCCGCCCGCGATGCGCGCGGCGGCCTGATCGCGCGAGATCCGGCGGCAGGTCCCCGAATAGCGCGCGGGCCTTCCCGCCGCCACCGCCTCTTGACGCTCGGCGTCGAGCTGCGCCGTCGTGCAGAAGCAGTAGTACGCCTTGTCGGCGCCGAGAAGCTCTTTCGCGTACGACTGATAGAGATGCAGCCGCTCGGACTGCCGGTACGGTCCGTGCGCGCCGCCGACGTCGGGGCCCTCGTCCCAGTTGAGGCCGAGCCAGCGCAGATCGCGCACGATCCCGCCTTCCGACTCGCGCGTCGAGCGCTCGGCGTCGGTGTCTTCGATGCGCAGGATGAACGTGCCGCCGGATCCGCGCGCGAGCAGCCAATTGAACAGCGCCGTTCGCGCGTTGCCGACGTGGAGTTGACCGGTGGGGCTGGGCGCGAATCTCAGTCGCATGATTGAATGGCGGGTCCGGAAGGACCCGCCCTACACCTGTAGACTTGGCCCTTTCAGGCCCGGCTCCTCAAGAGCGCGATCGCGTGCGCGGCAATCGCCTCGCCGCGGCCGATGGCGTCGACGCCCTCGTTGGTCTTGCCTTTGACGCTCACGCGCGCCGGATCGATGCCGATCGCTCGCGCCACGGCCGCGCGCATCGCGTCCACATGATCGCGGATTCTCGGCGCCTCGAGGATCACGGTCACATCGACGTTGCCGACTTCGAGGCCCTCCGCCGTCACGAGCGCCACGGCACGCGAGAGCACATCGAGGCTCGACGCACCCTGCCAGCGCGGATCGGAATCTGGAAAATGCCGGCCGATGTCGCCGAGACACGCCGCGCCCAGAATCGCGTCGGTCACCGCGTGACACACGACGTCGGCGTCGGAATGGCCGAGCGCGCCGCGCGCCGACGGAATCATGATGCCGCCGAGAATCAGCGGCCAGCCCTCGACGAGCCGGTGCAGGTCGTACCCCGTGCCCGCGCGACCCGTGCGCGTCGGAGCCGACGGACGGAATGCGCCGCCTTCGCGCCGAAGGCGCTTCGGCGAGCCTAGCCGTCGCTCGCGAACGTCTTCGGACGCGAGCGGAGGCGGGAGGCTGTCAGCCGAGCGAGCGAGCGCTTCGGCCAACACAAGATCCTCGCGCGTCGTGATCTTGATGTTCGACGCTTCGCCATCGACGAGGCGCACCAGATGCCCGGCGCGCTCCGCCAGCGCCGCCTCGTCTGTGGCGTCACGTGGGTCGCGCTCGCCGAGTGCGAGCGCGGCCCGCAGAACGTCACGGCGGAAGGCCTGCGGCGTCTGCGCCAGAAAGATCGTCTCTCGCGGCAGCGTCTCCGCCACGGTCCGGTAGCGTCCGGCACTCGCCCCCCTGTCAGGCGCATCAGAGGCGCGCTTCACCGTGTCGCGCGAGGCGAGCGCGGCCAACGCGGCGCCTGATTCCGCCGCCGCGGCGATCGTCCGCGCAATCAGATCCGCACTCGCGAACGGCCGCGCGGCGTCGTGAATCACGATCACGTCGCTCGAGACGGCGGCGGCCTGAAACGCGTTCGCCACGGATTCCTGGCGTCGGGCGCCACCGCTGACCATGCGCATCGGCTTCGACGTCTGTCGCAGATACGCGGGCGGATGCTCGATGAGCGAGGCCGGCAGCGCGACGATGACTTCGTGCACGTCCGGGTGCGCGAGAAACGCGCTGACACTGCGCTCGAGGATCGGCCGGCCGCCGACCGGCAGCAACTGCTTGAGCTGCTCGCCGCCGAACCGCCGGCCTCGTCCGCCGGCCGCGATGATCGCCGTGACCTGCATCGCCTTCGACAAACCTCGATTATATGGCGCGGACGCGGGCCTCGCAGCGCGCGCCCTCGACAAGATGATCTTTTGTCGCGTGGGCGAGCAGGAACGGATCGAACGACGGCAGCAGCCGGAGCGAGCCGGCGTCGAGCGCGCCGTCAGCCAGCGTCCGTAGATCGCGGCGCAGCAACCACTGCGACGCGCCGTCCACCGACACTGGCGCGAGCTCGTCGGCGTCCTCCAGTGACGTCCAGGCGCGTTTCGCCTCCGGCGCCCGGATCCCCGACCACTTCATGAAGTCGCGCGGCGTCGCGGGCCCGAAGGCCGCGAGAAACCGCCGCAGCAACTCGCGTCGCGCCTCGTCTTCGTCCACCGTGGGCTGGCGCGGCAGCCACTGGTCCACGCGGACAAACGTGACCTCGGTGCCCCGCGGCGGGCCGTAGCAGATCAATCCTTCGACGATCGCCGGCCGCAACGCGCTCCACGAGTACTTCAGCCACCGGCGCATCGATCGATCCGCGACCTTCCGCGCGCACGCGATCAATTCCTGCTGCGTCTTCGGACCGTCGCGGAGCGCGTCCATGACGGCCTCGATCATCGTGCGCGCATGCGACGGCTTGGCGCCGATCCGCGCGAGATGGCCCTGCAGGCTGGTCAGCGCGGTCGACTTCAGCGCCGTCATATAAAGCGAAAAATCCTCCGCGGGGAGCAGATGCAGCGTGAGCCGCATGCACGTGGTCTTCACGAGCGTGCGTCGATCCCAGAGCGCGGAGTGAATCTCGGCGCGCGTCGTATGAGGTCGTCTGGTCCACACCTGGAGCTCCGCCGCCGACATGATCTGCGCCTGGATGCCGCCGACGTCGCGGCACACGTCGACCAGCGACGCCGGATCGGCCGACGGCGGATCTGACGGCGGATCTGTAGGCCGGGTCCTTTTGGACCCGGCTGGATCCTTTCGGCCGGACCAGTAGGCCGGGGCCTTTTGGACCCGGCTGTCTAGATGATGTCGCGCGACTCGAAACGCCGCGACTTGGCCCGCCGTGATCGTGCCTTCGTTGAGTTTCTTGGTTCTTCGCCGAAAAGTGTGATGACAGTTTAAGTGACTGAAACAACGGCGCCTCCGCACTCCGGCTATCCTTCGCGTGTGTGTGAAGCATGCGAGAGGAGGGTCGGCACCGATGCGCCTGGAAACTTGTATCAGGAAAGGACTGCGGCTGAAAAGCCACCGGGTTCGCGAGGTCCGCGAGGACGCGGGCCGGCTGG
>JACPZV010000156.1 GCA_016195295.1 Acidobacteriota bacterium | reverse complement strand
GACGTCAAGGCCAATGAAATCCGCCAGCGCCAGCGGGCCCATCGGATAGTTCATCCCCAACTTCATCACCGAATCGATGGCCTCCGCGGTGCCCACGCCTTCCATGACCGCGAAGATCGCCTCGTTGATCATCGGCATTAGAATCCGGTTCGCGATGAACCCCGGGTAGTCGGCGGCCTCGACCGGCGTCTTGCCCAACCGCACGCACAACTCCGACGCGACGCGCATCGACTCCGCCGACGTCGACTGACCGCGGATCATCTCGACAAGCGTCATCAGCGGAACCGGATTCGGCTGTCCGACGTCGACGAGCGTCACCGAAAACCCCGACTGCGCGAAGACCTGCGCGATCCCGTTGCCCATCGTGCCCGCGCCAACGACACCGACGGTTTTGATCGCCATCGATCAGATCACCTCGACCGCGAGCGCGACGCCGTTGCCGCCCCCGAGGCAGAGCGTCGCGATGCCGCGCTTGCGCTTCCGCCGTTTCAACGCGTAGATGAGCGTCGTCAACACGCGAGAGCCGCTCGATCCAATCGCGTGACCCAGCGCGACCGCGCCGCCATTGACGTTCACTTTGCCAGGATCGAGTCCGAGTTCGTTCAAGACGGCGACGGCCTGCACGGAAAACGCTTCGTTCAACTCGAAGAGATCAACGTCGTTCAGGCTCCAGCCGACCTTCTTCACGAGCCGACGCACGGCGTCGACGGGAGTCATCAGGACGAATCTTGGCGCCAGCCCGCTCGTCGCTTGTCCGACGATGCGGACGAGCGGCGTCAGGCCGAGCGCGCTCGCGCGGTCGGCCGCCATGACCACAAGCGCCGAGGCGCCGTCGTTGACGCCGGGCGCGTTCCCGGCCGTGACCGTGCCGTCTTTCTTGAACGCCGGCTTGAGCGCGGCCAGCGCGGCGATGGTGGTCTCGGCGCGAATTGGCTCGTCGCGGTCGACGACGATGGGGTCGCCCTTCCTTTGTGCGATCGAGATGGGCAGGATCTCGTCGGCGAAGGCACCCTCCGCCGTTGCGCGCGCGGCCTTCTGGTGGCTGCACGCCGCGTACTCGTCTTGCGCGGTACGAGCGACCTTGTAGTGTTCTGCGACGACCTCGCCGGAATTGCCCATGTGGCACTGCTCGAAGGCGCACCACAGGCCGTCGTTGATCATCGAGTCGACGATTTCCGCGTTTCCCATCCGCAGGCCTTCGCGCACGCGAGGCAGCAGGTACGGACCGTTGCTCATGGACTCCATACCGCCGGCCACGGCCACGTCGATGTCACCGGCGCGGATGCCCTGGTCGGCGAGCATCACCGCCTTGAGTCCCGACCCGCACACCTTATTAATGGTGAGCGCGGCGACGTGATCGGCAAGTCCGCCGTGCAACGCCGCCTGTCGCGCGGGATTCTGACCCAGACCCGCGGCCACGACGTTACCCATCACGCACTCATCGACGATCTGTGGATCGATGCGGGCCCGACGCACGGCTTCCGCGACCACCTGCGCCCCGAGCTGCAGCGCGGTGAAGCCCTTCAGCGCGCCGAGGAACTTTCCCGTGGGTGTGCGCACGGCGCTGACGATGACGGATTCGCGCATGAAATGATCCTGCGATTGCAGATTTCAGAGTTCAGATTTCAGATTGGGGTTCGTGCGCACTTCGAGACGGTGAATCGCATCGGGGCCGAGCATCGGATGCAGGCGACCGAGAATGACGCGGCTCGATCGTTGTATCTCGCGAGACCATTGGGCGCTGGACGTCTCGACAATCAATACGCCGTGCGCGAGTTTGGCCGCCGTCACGCGCGCAAGCGCCGGGCCGACCGCGGTGCGCCAGGCGAAGCTGACCTTGCCGTCCGAGAGAGGCGCGGCCCGCAGCAGTTCGAGGAGCGCGCCGGGGACGGCATGTTGAAGGGGACGCATGAGGGAACTAGGATCGAAATTCTAACATGCGCTTGATCCTCGCCTCCGCGTCACCGCGGCGCGCCGAACTGCTCCGCGCGGCGGGCTTCACCTTCGAAGCAATCGCGACCGACGTCGACGAACGACCCCGACCAGGCGAGTCGCCATCACCTTACGTACGGCGCCTGGCGGCGGAGAAGTCCGCGGCGGCGCTCGATGCTATCGCGCGGCCCTTTTCCGCCTCCGCTGACGCGACGGCGAGGCTCGCAGAAGCACCGGAGGAGGGCATCCCGAGCTTGTCGAGGGATGAAAGCCCCGCGCTACGGGACGTCGTCGTGATTGGCGCGGACACCGCCGTGGTCGTGGACGGCGAGGTCCTCGCCAAGCCGTCGAACGACCAGCAAGCAGCAGGGATGCTGCGGCAACTGTCGGGTCGCCGGCATGAGGTGCTCACGGGAATCAGTGTGCGAGATTCGGCGTCTGAAGTAGGAAGCGTCGAAACGACCGCCGTATTCTTCGCTCCGCTATCCGACGCTGACGTCGACTGGTATGTCGCGAGCGGGGAGGGTCGCGACAAGGCTGGTGGCTATGCGATTCAGGGGTTGGCGTCCCGATTCGTCCCGCGGATCGACGGGTCGTATTCAAACGTGGTGGGGCTGCCCGTTGCAGCGCTGCTGAAACTGCTGACGAAAATCCGGCCATGACGGGCGGAACCAGAGATTCAGGCCTGTTTTCAACGGCCCCGATCCTTGCATCGCGACCGTAGTCGAGCTATTCTGGCTCTACTTTCCCGGAAGTCCTTATGACACACCGATATATCAAGATCGGCGCCACGGCGGTGGTTCTGGTGGGCGCGCTCGCGGGACTGATGTGGTCCACGCTGCGCGAAGGCACGGAGTACTTCAAGAATATTGATGAGGTCGTGACCAATCGCCCAGCCTGGGAAGGCAAGCGACTGCAGCTTCACGGCTACGTCGTGCCCGGCACTTGGGTGCAGCGACCCAACTCACTCGACTACAAGTTCAAGGTGCAGAACAATCCCGCACGCCAGACCACATCGGGCGGCGTCGTCGACGCGTCGTACACCGGCATCTTGCCGGACACTTTCAAGGACGAAGCCGAAGTCGTCCTGAAAGGAAAGTTTGGTCCCGAAGGCTTCCATGTGGAGCCGAACGGCGTCATGGCGAAATGCCCGTCGAAGTACGAAGCCGCCGCCAAATCAGCGAGCGCCGGTTCCTAAAGGAGCGTCATGGCGTCACTCGGCTCGTTTCTGCTGCTGGCGGCGTTCGTCGTCTGCAGTTATGCAGCGGTGGTTTCCGTGGTCGGGGCGCGACGCCGGTCGCGGCGGTTGATCGAAAGCGGCGTGGGCGCGTTCTACCTGATCGCCGCGATCATGTCGGTCGCGTCGGCCGTCATGATCAACGCGTTTCTCACCGACGATTACTCCATCAAGTACGTCGCGCATTACTCGGACAACGTGCAGCCGTTGTTCTACAAGATCACTTCGTACTGGGGCGGGCTCGACGGCTCGATCATGTTCTGGGTGTTCCTGCTCTCGGTCTTCGGCGCCATCGCCGTCTACGTGAACCGCGAGCGTCATCGCGAGCTGATTCCCTACGTCGTCGCCACCATTTCGACCGTGCAGATGTTCTTCCTCTACCTGATGGTGGTGCACAAGAATCCGTTCACCACGTTCCTGACCAACGCGCCGGCGGACGGCCAGGGGCTCAATCCGCTGCTGCAGAACTACTGGATGGCGATCCATCCGCCGTCGCTCTACACCGGTTTCGTCGGAATGACGATTCCGTTCGCCTTTTGCATCGCCGCGCTGATCACCGGCCATCTAGACGACTCGTGGCTCCGCGCCGTCCGGCGCTGGACGATGTTCGCGTGGTTGTTCCTGACGTTCGGCTTGACGCTGGGGATGATCTGGGCGTACGAAGTGCTCGGGTGGGGCGGCTACTGGGGCTGGGATCCGGTCGAGAACGCGGGGCTGCTGCCGTGGTTCACGGCGACCGCGTTTCTGCATTCGGTCATGGTCCAGGAACGACGCAGCATGCTGCGTGTCTGGAACGTGACGCTCGTGATTACGACCTTCTTCCTGACCATCTTCGGCACGTTCATGACGCGCTCTGGTGTCGTGCAGTCCATCCACGCGTTCGGCGAAGACCCGATGTTGTCGCGGCTGTTCACCGGCTTCATGGTGATCATCCTGACATTCAGCTTCGGGCTCGTCATCTACCGCTTGCCCCTGCTGAAGGCGCGCAATGAGCTCGACTCCTGGATGTCGCGCGAAGCGGCGTTCCTGGTCAATAACTGGATTTTGTTGTTCTCCGCTCTCTTCGTGCTCTTCGGCACGATGTTCCCGACGCTCAGCGAAGCCATCGTGGGCGAGCGCCTGACGGTCGCCGGCCCATTTTTCAACAAATGGATGGTGCCGATTGGCCTAGTCCTGCTTCTGCTCACCGGTGTGGGACCGATGCTCGCCTGGCGCAAGTCGACGATCCGCAACGTCGTCGATCAGTTTCTGTGGTCGACCGTCGCGGCGGTCGCCGGCGGCGGCCTCGTCGTCGCGTTAGGCGTCCGGCTCTGGTCGTCCGGGCTCTGTTTTGCCCTGTGTGCGTTCGTGACCGGCACGATCGTGCAAGAGTTCTGGCGGGGTGCGCTCGTGCGCCGGAAGAACACGGGCACGGATTTGTTGACTGCCGTGATCGGACTCGTCGGCCGCAACAAGCGCCGGTACGGTGGCTACATCGTCCATCTCGGCATCGTGCTGATCTTCCTCGGCTTCGCCGGTAACGGCTCGAAGAAAGAAGAGTATTTGCAACTGAAGCTCGGAGGTCAGGCGACAATCGGCGCGTTCACCGTCCGCAACGACGGCGTCAAGGTCAGCGACGACGGCCAGAAGCAGATGGTGACCGCTTACATCGCGGTGTTCAAAGACGGCAAGCGGATCGACTCGATGTATCCCAGTCGAGCGGTTTTCCACAAGCACGAAAACGAGGAAGCGAGATCCGACCCGGCGATTCGGCGCTCGCTCGCCGAGGACCTGTATCTCGTTCTGGCGCCCGACACGGATTTCGGCACGCAGACCATCTGGCTGCAGGCGTTCGTGAACCCGCTCGTCGACTGGGTCTGGCTCGGGTTCGGCGTCCTTGCTTTCGGCACCGGCATCGCGCTCCTGCCCGAGCGCGCGTACTCGTTCGCGCTGGCGAAGATGCCCGCTGAAGTGGCCACAGGAGCCATCACGCTGTTGCTCCTGGTCGCGCTCGGGACGACCAGGCTCTCGGCACAGATGCACGTTCCGGGCGCCACCGGTTCGATCCCGCCGGTCAAGAACGCGCTCGAGGAACAGCTCCGGGAAGAGATGGGGTGCCTCTGCGGCGGATGTGCTCATGAAGCGCTGAACAAGTGCACGTGCAGCACGGCGCAGACGATGCGCGAGCAGCTGCGCGCGCAAATCGATCAGGGAAAGCGCCATGACGAGATCGTCCAGGCGTTGGTCGGCGTGTACGGCGGACAGCACTTCCTGACCGCGCCGATCGACAAGGGATTCAACCGCGTGGCCTGGCTGTTCCCCTATGTGATGGCCGCCATCGGCGTCACGGCGATCGGCTTCGCGGCGGTGAAATGGTCGCGCCACACCGATGCCCAACCGCCGACGTTTACGGCGACGGCCAATCCCGATCTCGACGAGCGCATCGACGATGAGCTCCGCGACCTCGACTGAGAAGGTCCGGCTGAGGCCGGACGCCGCAGCCGAACGACCAACGACCAACGACCAACGACTACAACCCTGGCAATTTTTCGTGTTGGCCGCGCTCGGCTGCGCGACGGCCGTGACCTTCATCGCGCGCGGCCAGGGCGTCACGGTTGTCGTGCTGCTCGGGGTTTTGCTCGCCACGGCCGCGCTCGTCGGCCTGGCCGCGCTACGGATGCTGCGGCCGCTGGTCGGACCGGAAGACGACCGGACCGTGATGATCGGCCAGCGCACGCGCGCGGCGCTCGAGCGCGAGAAGCTGCGCACCGGCTATCGCGATCAGATCGAACGCGATCTCGGCAAGCGACTCGGCGATCACATACGCCGCGGCGCGAAGACGGCATCCGAGCGAGCGTGCGCGCAGTGCGCGACCACCAATGATCAGGACGCGCGCTTCTGCAAGAACTGCGGAGCGAAGCTGTGAGCGCTCGAAACGCTCCACCACGGAGGACACGGAGGGCACGGAGGAGAAACTTAATAAGGCTGACCCTCTGTGTCCTCTGTGTCCTCCGTGGTGGCGATTTTCTTCGGGCGCAATTCCAGATGCCCGACGCGAAGCAGATGTCGGGCATTCCTCGCCCGGTGACCGATCTTCCTGACGGCGCCATGTCGGTCCGTCTCATTCGCGGCGATCTGTCGAACAACATCACCAACCATCCGGTCGAGTTGCGGGCCGGCTCGAAGGTGTTGACGCAAAAGACGGACGAGAGCGGCCGCGCGCAATTCGCGGGCGTGAGCCCCGGCACCACGGTCAAGGCGACCGCCGTCGTCGACGGCGAGCGGCTCGAGTCGCAGGAGTTTCCCGTACCGAACAAAGGCGGCGTGCGCCTGATGCTGGTGGCGACGGACACGTCCAAAGGGCCCGCGACAACGCCCGACGCGGCGCCCATCAACGGCACCGTCGTGATCGGAAACCAATCGCGCATTGTGATCGAGCCGGGGGACGAAGGGGTGAACGTGTTCTACCTCCTCGACATCGACAACACGGCCCGCGCCCCGGTGAACACGGCGACGCCGTTCGTTGTCGACACACCCAAGGGTGCGACGAGCACGTCGATCATGGAGGGCTCCTCGCCCACGGCGACCGCCGCTGGCTCGCGCGTCACCGTTCAGGGACCGTTCGCGCCCGGACACACGTTCGTGCAAATGGCGTTCGCGTGGCCCGCGGGAGACGGAACGCTCGACCTGACGCAGAAGTTTCCAGCGGACCTCGAGCAGCTCGACGTCGTCGTGAAAAAAGTCGGCGACACGACCTTGAAGTCCGCGCAAGTGGCCGAGCAGCGCGAGGTCCCGGCGAACGGAGAGACGTTCATCGCGGCGATGGGTGGGCGGGTCGCCGCCGGTCAGCCGATTACGCTCGCCGTCAGCGGATTCCCGCACCACAGCAGTGCGCCGCGTATCACGGCGCTCTCGCTCGCCGGCGCGATCGTCCTGATCGGGGTCTGGGCCGCCAGCCGCCGTGAGGATGATCCTGCGGGCCGCGCGGCCGAGCGCAAGCAGCTCCTCGCGCGACGCGAGAAGCTCTTCCAGGATCTGGTCCGACTCGAACACGATCGTCGGAACGGCCGCGTCGACGACCGCCGCTACACCGCGAGGCGCGAAGATCTCGTCACCTCGCTCGAGCGCATCTACGGCGCGCTCGACGACCACGAGATCGGTCCCGACCCGGCCGACCGCGCGGGCGTGGCGGCGTGAACGCCGATTTCAACTCTGTCCGGCTGACCGACGTCTCGCGGCATTTCGGCCGGCGCCGCGCGCTCGCTCACGTTTCCCTCACCGCTCGGGCCGGCGACATCCTCGGGCTCCTCGGGCCGAACGGGGCGGGGAAGTCGACACTCATCGGGACGCTGGCGACGCTGGTCGCTCCAACGTCAGGCGAAGTTCGGTACGGGGGGCAAAGCGCGCGAGCCCTCGGCGACGGATTGCGGCGGCGCATCGGTCTACTCGCCCACGAATTGCACCTGTACCCCGAGCTCTCCGCTCGCCAAAACCTCGATTTTTTTGCGCAGCTCTACGGCATCGAGCCAAGCGGGACGGTGGATGCCGCGCTCGACCGCGCGGGGCTGGCCGACCGTGCTCACGAGGAAGTCCTGGGCTTTTCGCGCGGCATGCGCCAGCGCCTCGCGCTCGAGCGCGCGCTCCTGCACGCGCCGCGGTTGGTGCTGTTCGACGAGCCGTTCACGGGGCTCGACGAACGCGCGGTGAGCGCGGTCGCCGATCGTCTGCGGGAGCTGGCTGCGGCCGGCGCCATTGTGATCGTCGCGACCCACGACCTTGACCTGGCCGACGGCCTCGTGACGCGCGTGGCGCTCATTCGCGATGGACGCGTGCTGGCGGACGAGCCCGCGGCCCCGGGCTTGCGCGCCCGGTATCGCAGCGTCATGGGGCACGCCTGAGTGTTCGTCAAAACCGCGCTGCTCGTGCTGAAGAAGGACTTCGCGATCGAAGTCAGGAGCCGCGAAATCCTGTACACAACGCTGTTGTTCGCGCTGTCGTGCGTCCTCGTGTTCTCCATCGCGTTCGTCAAGGAAGGCGAGCCGTTGCTGGATGCCGCGGCAGGCATCCTGTGGATCGCTGTCGAATTCGCCGGCACGCTCGCGCTCGGCAAGACGTTCGAGCGCGAACGCTACGCGGAGACGCTGCGTGCCCTTCTGCTGGCGCCCGCCCCACGCGCGGCGATCTACGCCGGCAAGATGCTCGGCATCGTGCTGTTGCTTTCCGTCGCCGAGGTGCTGCTCGTGCCGCTCGTCGCGCTGCTGTTTCACGCGCCCCTCCTCGCGCACCCGGCGCTGCTGGTTGCGCTGCTTGCCGCCGGCACGATCGGCTTCGCCATCGTCGGAACACTGTTCGCCGCCATGCTGGTGCGGGTGCGCAGCCGTGACGTGATGCTGCCGATTCTGTTGTATCCGATGACCGTTCCCGTCATGATTGCCGGTGTACGCGGGACGTCGGCGCTCCTGCAGTCCCCGGCCGACGTGGCCAGCGCAGGCATGTGGATCGGATTGCTGGCGTCCCTCGATGTGGTGTTCTTGACGATCGCGCTCTGGACCTTCGAGCCGCTGATGACAGAATAGCAAGCTGACATGCGCACACTCTTCGTTCCGCTCATCCTCGTCGCCACGGCGATGTTCGCGTACGCGCCGTACATGATCGATCAGGCCGCGTACGAATCGTCTATGGGCCTCGTGTCGAAGATCTTCTACTTTCACGCGCCATCCGGCATGGTGATGCTGCTGTCGGCCGTCGTGTGCGGCGTCGCGAGCGCGCTGTACTTGTGGCGGCGGAACCCGATGGCCGATCACGTGGCGATCGCGGCCGCCGAGCTGACGGTGCTCTACGGGCTGATCGTCCTCGTCACCGGCCCGCTCTGGGCTCGGAAGGCCTGGGGCATCTGGTGGGACTGGGAGGCGCGGCTCACGATGTCGTTCGTGGGCTGGCTGATCGCCGTGTCGTACCTGTTCGTTCGCAAGTATGGAGGTCCGGGCTCCGACAAGCTTGGCGCGGCGCTCGCCGTGTTCGGCACCGCCAACGTGCCTTTCATCTACTTGTCGGTGAATCTGTGGCGGACGCTGCACCCGAAGACGAGCGTCGTGCCGACGCTCCCGCCGCTGATCCGGGGGCCGTTCTGGTTCAGCGCGCTCGCGCTGTTCCTGATGTACTTGCTCCTGCTGACCGCGCGCGTGCATCTCGAGCGGCAGCGCGCCGCGCTCGATGCGTTGTACCTCACAGACGAGGATTGACGCCATGGTGCTCTTGAATCGACTGCTGATGGCTTTCGCCCTCTTCCAGCAGACATCACCGGGACAGAGCGAGTTCGTACCAGTCAAACATGGCACGGGGACCGAACAACTGCC
>JACPZV010000155.1 GCA_016195295.1 Acidobacteriota bacterium | reverse complement strand
GCGCGCCATGAATCTCGAAGACCTCAATACCTGGCTCGACTACCACTACTGGGCTCGCGACATCGTTCTTGACGCCGTCGCCCCGCTCAGCCCGGAGCAGTTCACGCGCTCCATCGAAAGCAGCTTCAAGTCGGTGCGGGATACGCTCGCTCACATGTACGGCGCCGAGTGGCTCTGGTACAACCGCTGGACCGGCAAGCTGGACGCGACGATGCCGAAGTACGACTCCTGGCCGGATCTCACCTCCATCCGGAAAGCCTGGCTCGATCACGAGGTCAGGGTCCGCACGTTCGTGACCGACGAAGGCGAAGCGGGAGTGAATCGCGTTTACAACTACAAGTCGCTTGCCGGTCAGCCGACCTCGTCACGCTTCTGGGAGATGCTCGCTCACGTCGTCAACCACGGGAGCTATCACCGGGGACAGGTGACGACGCTGCTTCGGCAGCTGGGCGCTGCGCCGCCGAAGAGCACCGACATGATCACGTTCTACAGGACGAGAGCGCAGGTGTAGGGGCTGCGCACTACTTTCGCGCCGAGGGCGTGAGCGTCGTTTCTTTCCGTTCGCCGGCCCGCATGTAGACGACGTTCGCCGGCTCGCCAATCTTCAGCACGTCGAGCGCGTACGTGTAGTCGTAGATGTTGGCGATGGACTGGCCGGCGATTTCGACGATCACGTCGCCCTTCTGGAGACCGGCCTGTTCCGCCGGCCCGCCGCCGATGACGCCGCTCAGCAGCAATCCCTTCACGTCGGTCGAGTAGTCCGGGATCGTGCCGGTGAACACGCGCGCGCCGGCGCGCCCGCCGCCCGGCGGCGTTTGCTGCTCGACCTTCGTGAACTGCGGCGCGTCGACCGCATCCTCGAGGCGGCGCACGATCGCGGCCGCCAAATCCGCAACGCGATCGAGATCCTCGTAGTCGATTTTGTCCGCGGTGTCCGACGGCTTGTGGTAGTCGGCGTGCGTGCCGGTGAAGAAGCCGAGGCACGGCACGCCGGACAAGTTGAACGTGGCGACGTCGGTCGGTTGGTAGGGATCAGTCTGCAACAACAAATCGAAGCCGGCGGCGATGTTGGCCTGTTCGATCAGCTTCGCCCAGGACGGGCTGGTGCCGGTGGCCTGGATCGTCAACTTGTTGTCCTGCATCCGGCCGACCATGTCGAAGTTGAGATACGCGGCCAGCGTGTCGAGCGGCAACGGAGGCTTCGCGGCGAAGGCCGACGATCCAATGAGTCCGAGTTCCTCGCCGGACCAGAAGCCGACGAGCACGTGGCGGCGCCGTGGTTGTTTGGCGAGCGTCGCCGCGATGTCGAGGACGGCCGCCGATCCGGACGCGTTGTCGTCGGCGCCGAAGTGGATTTTTCCCGCGTCTTCTTTTCCGGCGAGCGTGTTCCCGGCTTCGCCGTGTCCGAGGTGATCGTAATGCGCGCCGATGGCCACCCACGGCTTCGAGATCGTGGCGACGGGCGTCGTCGCCGGCAGGTACCCGACGATGTTGTGGCCCGTCCGCTTTTCGCGTTCGACGGCCGCGTGAACGCGCGCCGTCACGCCGGGAAGCTCGAAGCCGGCGACGTGCGGATTGGCGGAATCGAGACTCTTCTGCGCGTCTTCGAGCGTCTTGCCCTGGACGCCCGCAAACAGCGCGTGCCCGACGGCGCCCGTCACGCTGGCCGCCACGATGCCGGAGCCGGCGAGCGCGGTATCGAACGACATCGGCGCCAGCTCGCCGGCGTTGGGCGAGCGCGGCCCAGTGACGACGAGCATCGCCTTCGCCCCGTGCTGCCGCGCCGCCATCGCTTTGTAGCGCAAATCGGCGTAGCGCGCGAGGATCGCGCGCGTCTTCTGATCCGCGTCCTCGGGGAAGTACCGCAGCACGAGCACGATCTTGTCCTTCACGTCGAGCGTGGCGTAGCTGTCGTAACCGAAATCCTGACTCTCCGGCACGACGATGCCGTAGCCCGCGAAGACGACCGGGCCGCTGACGTCGCCGTTGTCGGAGAAGGAGAGCGCGCGGGCGCCGCCGGGCATCTCACGCGCGAGCGTGATGGTCGATCCGCCGTCCTTCGTTCCCGCGGTGAATTCGAACGGCAGCCGGAAGTCGCGCTGGCCGGGCAGGGGCTTGACGCCGATCCGCTGGAGCTCAGCGCCGAGATAGTCGCCGGCGAGTCGCTCGCCGTTCGACCCGGCGAGCCGGCCTTCAAGCCGGCTTGAGGCCAGCATCTCGACGTGCCGGCGCGTGCGGGACGGCGTGTCCGCCGCCGCGGCGACGAATGCCACCGCAGCGCACGCGGAGATCAGCGAGAAAACGATGCTCCGCGTTCTCAGCGCACTCGGCGGTTTTCTGTACGTGATCATTCGCTCTTGCCCGGCTTTCTAGGAGGCGCATTGCGGATGGCTTCGAGCGCCTTCTCATGATTCCACTGCGCGAGGAACAACTGGCCCGCGGCGCCGCCGGAGCGGCTCGAAGTCCAGGCCAGCGTCTTGCCGTCTGGCGAGGGTACGGGCAACCCGTCGAAGCCGTCCGAGTACGTCACGCGCACCGGTTCTTTCTTCCCCTCGGCGTCGACCATGAAGAGCTCGAAGTTCTCGAACCCGAGCTTGTTGGACGCGAAAAGGATGTAGTGCCCCGAGGGGTGCATGTACGGCGCCCAGCTCATCGATCCGAAGTCGGTGATCTGGCGCTGATCGGTGCCGTCAGGATTCATCATCCAGACGTCGGCGATCAGGCCCTTCTCGTCGAAACGCCGCCAGACGATCGTCTTGCCGTCCTGCGTGAAGAAGGGCCCGCCGTCATAGCCGACGGCGTTGGTCAGGCGTTTCTGTCCCGACCCATCGGCTCGCATGAGGTAAATCTCGGCGAAGTAGCTCGGATCCGTGTCGAGCTGCTTTTTCTCCGCTTCGCTCAGCGTGCGATTGTACGCATCCCGCATCGACGTGAAAACGATCCACTGGCCGTCGGGAGAGTAACTGCCCTCGGCGTCGTAACCGCGCGCGGTCGTGAGCCGCTTCATCGTCTTGGTCTTCTCGTTGTACGAGTAGATGTCCATCTCCGGGTCGTAGTCCCACGCGTAGCGTCGCTCTTTCCCTGACGCCCGGATCGCCAGCTCTTCATCCTGGTACTGCTTCGACTTGGGGTCCGCGTGCGTCGAGGCGAACTCGATCTCGTCGGTGCCGGGCCTGAAGAAGGCGCACGTCGTCTTGCCGATGCCGGGCGAAATACGCGTCGTCTCGGCGGTGGCAAGATCGAGCACGTAGATTTGATAGAAGGGATTGCCGGGCTCGCGTTCACTTTGGAAGACCAGACGCTTTCCGTCCGGAGACCAGTAGCCCTCACCGGCGCGTCGGCCTTCGACGGTGAGGCGGCGAATGCGCGTCAGAAAATCGCGCTCTTGATACGTGGGCGGCTGCTGGGACATCACCGGCGTGACGAGCGCGGCGGCGATGAGCGCGGTACGAAGCACCTTCATCGGGCACCTTTTCATGTTGAGGACAGTGGAGATTATGACCGGACCACCCGTCCGAGCGTCAACAACCGCAGTGTAGGGCAAATCGGGATGACGTTGGTGCTAGGATGCGCGGCATGCGCATCACCACTCTGGCCGCAGTCAGCCTCTCGACGGCTCTTCTCGGCGACACCGCGACGGCCCGCGCCGAAGTCGTCCGCGCGGACATCGCCACACGCACCGACGTCGGCTCCTCGGGCTACGAGAAGATCGTCGGCACCATCCATTTCGCCGTCGATCCCAAAGATTCTCACAACCGTCTCGTCGTCGACCTCGACAAAGCGCCGCGCAACGCGGCCGGGCTGGTCGAATTCTCCGCGGACCTGTACGTGCTTCGGCCCAAAGACGAGCGGCGTGCGAACGGCGCGGCGCTCGTGGAAGTCTCCAACCGCGGGAATCGCGGCGCGCTCGCGGGGTTCGATCGGGGCGGCCCCGCCGATCCCAAGACCGAAAGCGATCTGGGCGATCGCTTCCTGATGCGATTCGGATTCACCTTGGCGTGGGTCGGTTGGGAGTTCGACGTCGGCGATCAGCCCGGCCTCATGCGGATTCATGTGCCGGTCGCCACGGAGCAAGGCCAAGCGATCACCGGCGTCGTGCGCGCCTCCTTCACGCCCAGCTCGCGCGTCGCGGATTTCACGGTCCGAGATCTGGCGAGCTACACGCCGATCGATCCAAGCGGACAGGACAGTCAGCTGACCGTACGGTCGACGTTTCTCGATCGCGGCGCACCTGTCGCGCAGGCGAAGTGGCGTCTCAGCGGGCACACCGTCTCGCTGGACGGCGGCTTCGAGCCCGGAAAAACCTACGAGATCGCGTACCGCGCCGCACACCCGCCGGTCGCGGGTCTCGGATTCGTCGCGATGCGCGACTTCGCGACGTGGTTGAAGCACGAACCGGGCGCGGTCGCGCCCGTGCGATACGCGTACGCGTTCGGCGCGTCACAGAGCGGGCGCTTCCTGCGCAGCTTCCTCTACGAGGGCTTCAACACGGACGAACACGATCGTCAGGTGTTTGACGGCGTCATGGCGCATATCGCCGGCGCGGCACGGATCGGGCTGAATGAGCGCTGGGCGACGCCGGTCGGCCTCGGCGTGCACAGCGCCACGGCGTTTCCGTTCGCCGACGCGAGCCTGCGCGATCCGGTGAGCGGCGCCCAGGAAGGACTCTTGGACAATCCGCGCGCGCGCGCGCACCAGCCCAAGGTGTTCTACACGAACACGCCGGTCGAGTACTGGGGCACGGGGCGCGTCGCCGCGCTCATTCACACCACGCCGGACGGCACGGCGGACCTCACGCTTCCTGAAAACGTTCGCGTGTACTTTTTCGCCGGCACGCAGCATTCACCGGCTCGGTTCCCGCCGATCCGCAACGCCGGCCAGCAACTCGATAACCCCGTGGATTATTGGTGGTCCCTGCGCGCGCTCTTGCTGGCGATGCACCGGTGGGTGAGTGCGGGCACGGCTCCGCCGGCGAGCGCGTACCCGACGCTGGGCGATCACACGCTCGTCCGGGCGGGCACAATTGCGTTTCCCGCAATCGCTGGTGTCGCGTCGCCGCGCGCGCTGACGGCCGGCGCGCGGATCGCGAATCCGTTGCTCAACACCGACGGTGGCGGCGGCGCGGGCGCGCCGCTCCCCCTGTTCGTGCCTGATGTCGACGCGGACGGCAACGAGCGCGCGGGCATCCGCCTGCCCGACGTCGCCGTGCCGCTCGGCACGTACACCGGGTGGAACTTCAGGCATCCGTCGACGGGTTCGCCGGGCGAATTAGTTTCACTCCTCGGTTCGTTCGTGCCGTTCGCGCCGACGCCCGCCGCGCGCGCGACGGGCGATCCACGCCGATCGATGCAGGAACGTTATGCGTCCCGCGATGAGTACCTCGCGAAAGCGCGGGAGGCCGCCGACGCGCTCGTCGCCAGACGGTTCCTGCTGGTCGACGATGTCGATCGCGTCGTGCAGCGCGCGACCGACACCTGGGACACTTACGCGGTTACT
>JACPZV010000154.1 GCA_016195295.1 Acidobacteriota bacterium | reverse complement strand
GCCTGCTGCATGTTGTGCGTGACGATGACGATAGTATAGTTCTTTTTGAGTTCGTAGATCAGTTCCTCGATCTTGAGGGTCGAGATCGGGTCCAGCGCCGAGGCTGGTTCATCAAGCAGCATCACTTCCGGCTTTACGGCGATGGCGCGCGCGATACACAAGCGCTGCTGCTGACCTCCCGACAGCGCGAGCGCCGAATCGTTCAGCCGATCCTTCACTTCATCCCAGAGAGCCGCGGCTCGAAGGCTCTTCTCGACCGAATTCCGCAGCTGCGCCTGGCTCCTCGCGAGGCCATTGATGCGAACCCCGTACGCCACGTTGTCGAAGATCGACTTCGGAAATGGGTTCGACTTCTGAAACACCATCCCGACTTGACGACGAAGCGCGACGACATCGACGTCGGCGCCGTAGATGTCCCTGCCGTCGATCCGGACCCGCCCTTGCACACGAGCGTCTGGAATAATGTCATTCATGCGGTTCAGTGTCCGCAGGAACGTACTCTTGCCGCAACCGGACGGACCGATGAATGCCGTCACGAGGTTGGCGCGTATTTGAATCGAGATCTGGTCGAGCGCGAGTGTGTCGCCGTAATAGAACGAGAGCTGCTCGACGTCAATCTTGACCGCCTGCTCCTCCTGGGGCCGTCCGTTGGAGGTGACCGGCCGCGTCAGTGACGTCACCGACGGCAGCACGACAGGCTCGACTCCATGTCAGCGGACATGCATCGCTTCGAGGCGGCGCGTGGCCAAACGTGCGAGAAGGGAGCAGACCAGAACGATCGTGACCAGCACGAGCGCGCCGGCCCACGCCTGACGATGCCAGTCGGCGTACGGCGAGATGGCATAGGTGAACACCTGCACAGTGAGCGACGAGATGGGCTGGTTGAGTTTCGTCGTGAAGTACCGATTGTTAAAGGACGTGAACAGGAGTGGCGCCGTCTCGCCCGCGATGCGAGCCAACGCGAGCATCACACCCGTGATGATCCCCGGCAGCGCCGCAGGCAATACCACCGTGAAGACCGCCCGCGCGCGGGTCGCGCCCAGCGCCAGTGCACCTTCGCGCATCGTGCCGGGCACGAGCAGCAGCAGCTCCTCGGTCGTCCGCGCCATGACGGGAATCATCATGATGCCGAGCGCGAGACCGCCGGCAACCGCACTGAACTGCTTGAACGGCAACACGGCGATGCCGTAGGCGAACACGCCAATCACGATTGATGGCACGCCGTTCAGCGTGTCTGCGGCAAATCGAATGACCGCGGCAAAACGGCTGCCTGCGTACTCCGACATGTACACGCCACTCAGGATCCCGATCGGCACCGCCATGATCGATCCGAGCCCGACGAGGATCACGGTTCCAACGATGGCGTTGGCCATCCCACCCCCTGACTCGCCCACCGGTCTTGGCACATGCGTGAAGAAGTCGACGTTGAGCGCCTGGACCCCCCGGCTGATCACATAAAAGAGAATCAACGCAAGCGGCACGAGTGCGATCAGGACGGACAACGCGCAGAAGGTGACAAACAGCGAGGACAGGAGTTTTCGCCATGTGGTGCGGTTCATGCCGCCGCCTCGACCCCAATGGCGTCGGCGCGTGATCGCCGTCCGGTGTTTGCCATACTCCAGATCAGCAGCCGCGAGAGCAGGTTCACGATCAGCGTGATGATAAACAGCACGAGACCGATCTCGATCAGCGCGTCCAGATAGAGCTCGTCCGCCGCTTCTGTGAATTCGTTCGCGATCACCGCCGCCATGGTGTATTGCGGTGTGAACAGTGACAATGAAATCCTCGGGCTGTTTCCGATCACCATGGTCACGGCCATCGTCTCGCCGAGCGCTCGGCCGAAGCCGAGCATGATGGCGCCAATGATTCCGGTGCGGGCGTAAAACAGCGTAGCGTGAATCGCTTCGAATCGGGTGGCGCCCAGGGCGTAGGCGCCCTCACGTTGCGCCGCGGGCACCGATCTCAGCAC
Organism: Acidobacteriota bacterium; assembly: GCA_016195295.1. GTDB lineage: Bacteria > Acidobacteriota > Vicinamibacteria > Vicinamibacterales > CAVVIG01 > SRVP-36. Next base: position 3,335 of record JACPZV010000154.1, on the reverse strand, counting down.
CTCCCGCGCGACTGACGAGGTAAACGGGATGACCATGATGGCGAGGATCAGTGCCGCCGATAAGATCCCGACACCGAGAGGCGGACCGCTGAAGAACGGGAGCTGCCGTAGTGCCGGGGGCGTCCACACCTCGAGCGAGCGGACGATCGGCACGAGCACGAAGATGCCCCACAGCCCGTACACGATCGACGGAATCGCCGCGAGCAGTTCAGTGAGAAATACCAGCGGCTGCCTCAACCCCGCCGGACATAATTCAGCAATGAAAATCGCGATGCCGAGCGCGACCGGAGTGGCGATCACCAGCGCAAGAATCGAGGAGTACAACGTGCCCCAGATGAACGGGAGCGCGCCGAATTCGCCCGACACCGGATCCCACGTTCCGGTGCGCCAAAAGCTGAAGCCGAACTTTTGGATGGACAGCAGCGACTGCCGTGAGAGCTCGAATCCGATCCCGACAACAATGAGCACGAGGACGAGACCGAACAGCCCCGTTCCGACGCGGAACCATGTCTCTCGAATGCGCATCGGTCTGGGCCGTTACGAAGCCTTGATCTTCGTGAGCGCCGCCATCTCGAGCTTCACGAGGCCATCCGGCAGCGGGGCGTAGCCGAGGTCAGCGCAGTATTTCTGCCCGTCGGTCAGCGCCCACCTGAGAAAGTCGACCATCGTCTTGGCTTGACCTTTGTCCTTCGGGTTCTCGTGCAACAACAACCATGTGAACGACGAGATCGGATAGACGCCTTTCCCCGGCGCGTTCGTGATCGAGACCCGGAAGTCAGCCGGCATCTGACCCGCGGCGGCCGCGGCAGCGGCGGTCACCGACGCCACTGACGCCTTCACGAACTCACCAGCCATGTTCTGGACTGACCCGTCGCTGATCTTGTTCTGAAGCGCGTAGATCAATTCGACGTATCCAATCGAGCCTGGGGTCTGCGTCACGAAACCTGAGACGCCCTCGTTCCCTTTGGCGCCGACGCCGGCTGGCCAATTCACGGACGTGGACACACCAACCCGCTTCTTGAACTCGGGTGAGATCTTCGAGAGGTAGTCGACCCAGATGTACGTCGTGCCGGACCCGTCCGACCGGTGAACGACGGTGATGTCGCCCGCCGGCAGCGTCAAGCCGCCGTTCAACTTTGCAATCGCCGGATCATTCCATTTCGTGATTTTGCCGAGGAAAATGTCAGCCAGGATCTGGCCAGTGAATTTGAGCTCCGCGCTGACGTTCGGGATGTTGTAGACCGGCACGACCGCGCCGAGCACTGTTGGAAAGTGCAGGATCCGGCCCGGCGCGGCCTGAAGCTGTTCGTTCGTCATCGGCCCGTCCGAGGCACCGAAGAAGACCGTCTGGTTCATCAGCTGTCGGATGCCGCCGCCCGACCCGATCGACTGATAGTTGATCTGCACGTTGGGGTGCAGCTTGTTGTACTCGGCAAACCATTTCGAATAGATCGGATACGGGAAGGTCGCCCCTGCTCCGTTAATCTGCACCGTCTGCTGGGCCACCGGACCGGCAGCGAGCGCGAACACCGAGACAGCGGCAGCCAGAAGCGTTCTGCGTGACTTCATCGAACTGACCTCCAACCCTGAACGTTAGCGTCCGCCGATGTCGGGCATGTGTCGTCTGGGTAACATTCGTGTAAATCACTCCCAGCAGAACTGATCGGCCATTGAAGTGTTGCACTGGCATCACGATGGTGTCACTTCGTGGATACACGACGTGCGTATCGTGTCGACAGACGATGAAACGCCGCGTCTTGATCGGGGAGCACGACGAGGGAACCGCGCAGCTCATCAAGAGAACCTTGGAACAGGGCCGCGCACTTGAGGCGTGCATTGCCACGGACGGATTTGGCGCGTTGCAGGCCGCACTCCAGCAGACGCCCGATCTCATCGTGCTTGACGCTGAACTGTTTGATCCCGACGGAATGACGGTGTGTCGAATGCTTCGGGCACGACAGCGGACCTCGCGCGTGCCCATTGTCATGATTTCTGATCATGCATCGGACACCGAGCGCGTTCGTGGGCTGAGCATCGGCGCGGACGACTACGTGGCAAAGCCGTTCAACATCGACGAACTGCGATTGCGGGTGCGGTCCATGCTCAGACGCTATGCTCCAGAACCTCCCGTGCGGATCGAGGCGTTTGAAAGTGGGAGCCTCAAAGTGAATTTTACTGACGTGTTCGTAGAGGTCGATGGCGGATCCATTACCTTGACGAGGCGAGAGTTCGAGCTTCTTCAGCATTTGATCGAGCATCGCAATCGCGTGTGCTTGCATGCTCGGCTGCTCCGCGATGTATGGTACGGGATTGACGTGTTGAACGGCACGCGGACGGTCGCCGTCCATATGGCGCGGCTTCGCGCGAAGCTCGGGCAGGCTGGTACAAAAATCGAGACGATCGTGGGCCTTGGCTATCGCTTCAATGCTCAATGAAGGAAGTCGCGATGTCTTATAACCTCACGCTTCAGTGCGGCTGCACGGTGTACGTCGCCTGTCATCCGACGACGAGGGTTGCGCACGCACGGGTGATTGAGCGCCGCGGCTCAGCGTGTCGCGTGCGACGTCACGAGGTGGGTCTGAAGCTGCGTCTTTGGGAGATTCTGCCTGACCCGCACCATCGGCCCTCCACAAGATTCATCTCGGATGGGAATGGACTGGCTCCGGCCTAGCCCGACACCTGCTCGGGCAAAGGCGCGTTCCTGCGTTCTGCCGCGTCTGTTACACACAATTAACAGCGTCGACACGACGACGAAATGTGCCCGAGATTAACGTAGCCCTTGGAATGCCCAAACAGCGAATTCTGATTGTCGAGGACGAGCGAGATGTCGCCAGCCTGATCAAACACGCCGTGGAGCGCGGCGGGGACGTGGAGGCAGAGATCGTCGCCAGCGGCGACACGGCGCTCAAGGCGGTCTCGGAGCGGCCCCCCGATCTCCTCGTGCTCGATCTCAATCTGCCGGTATTGGACGGCGTCGAAGTGTGTCGCATTCTCCGCTCGCGAAGCGACACCAGGCACGTGCCGATCATCATCCTGACGGCGAGGACGACCGAAGACGATCGCGTCAGTGGTCTGGAACTCGGGGCGGACGACTACATTACAAAGCCATTCAGTCTGCGCGAGCTGACGGCTCGCGTGCGTGCGGTACTTCGACGCACGAAAACCGCTGGAGAACCGGCGGCGCAGGCGTACCGTGGAGAACATCTGGTCGCAGATTTCGATGCGGTTGCCGTGGCGGTCGACGGAGAGCCGGTGCGGCTCACCCGGCGGGAGTTCGAGTTGCTCCGTTATCTCGTGCAGAACAAAAACCGCGTGGTCTCCCGTGATCGACTCCT
>JACPZV010000153.1 GCA_016195295.1 Acidobacteriota bacterium | reverse complement strand
GTAAGCGTGTGTGATCAGCCGCGGCTTACCGGATTCTGGCGAGCGCGTAACTCGTGCTGCGGCCGCCAGACGGATTCCGCACGAGCAGGCCTCGCTCGACGAGATCGAGGATGTCGCGCAGCGCCGTGTCGGATGAGCACTTCGCGATCTTCGCCCACTTCGACGTCGTGAGATGGCCCTCGAAGCCGTCGAGCAGACGATTGAGCACGAGCCGCTGGCGCTCGCTGAGCGCCACGTCACGATGCGCCTGCCAGAACCGCGCCTTCTGAAGCACGGTCGCGAGCGTCGTCTGCGCGCCGTCGATCGCGCGGCCGAGACACGCGAGAAACCACTCCATCCACGGCGTGATGTCCAGCGTCCCCTTCTGCGTGCGCTCCAGGATGTCGTAGTACGCGCCGCGCTCCTGCCGAATCTGCGCCGACATGCTGTAGAAACGCTGCGGACTCCGCTCGGATCGCGCCAGCACGAGGTCGGCGATCGCTCGCGCGATGCGCCCGTTCCCATCGTCGAACGGATGCACCGTCACGAACCAGAGGTGCGCCACGCCCGCCTTCAGCACCGCGTCGAGGCCCGCGCGGTCGCCGTCCTCATTGAACCAGTCGAAAAACGCCTGCATCTCCGCCTTGAGCCTGCCCGCGGCAGGCGCCTCGAAGTGGACGCGCTCGCGTCCGATCGGACCCGAGACAACCTGCATCGGACCGCTGCGGTCGTTGCGCCACGCGCCGACGCGGATCTTGCGCAGACTGCTGCGCCCCGTCGGAAACAGCGATGCGTGCCACGCGAAGAGTCGCTTCGCGGTGAGAGGCGCGTCGTACCGCCGCGTGGCGTCCAGCATCATCTCGACGACGCCGTCCACGTGCCGGTCCGACGCGACAAGCCCGGCGACGTCCATCCCGAGGCGGCGCGCGATCGACGAACGCACCTGGCCGGCATCCAGCTTCTCGCCCTCGATTTCGCTGCTCTTCACGACGTCTTCTGTGAGCGTCTCGAGAACCGCCTCCTGCTGCAGCGGAAACCCCAACGCGCCCATGTGGCCGATCAACCGGCCCTGCTGATGGCGGACGGACGCCAGCGGCTTCGCGAGCGCCTCGCGGTCCCAGCGAAACGCCGGCCAGCCGGGACGCTCATGGATTTGGCGAACTTTTCGCCGCATAACCTGCGGTGATTATACAGAGGATTCGCCGCACGAGGCAATTTATTCACCGCATGATATGCGGTGAATAGAGCGGCTCATCACCGCTCGCCGACGGCGACGCCTACAGGCGGCTGCGAGGATTCAGGCTTGGTAAACCGGCGTCCCGCCGACGACGGTGCGCACGATCTGGATCTTCCTCGCGCGACGCGTAGGCGCCGTTGAGCGTATTGATCTGCAAGGCCTCGGCCACGGTCACTTTTTGATTGGCGCCCCATACTTCCCCGTTCCACCCCTTGCGCGTCACCATCCCCTGAATGCCCATCAGCGGCGCGAACGGGCCGGGACTGAAGTCCGATCCGGCCGCCGCGTGAATGCCGGCATCCAGAAACGACCGGAACGCCATGCACCGCTTCATCAGCTCCTCGCCGTAGAAGTGGAACTTGTCGGTGTTGTAGTACGCGTACGACGTGAACGGCGCGGGAATCGCGTTGAGCACCTTCATCCGCCGGATCAAATCGTCGTTGACGAGCGTGCAATGCGTGATCTTGGGACGCGCGTCGGCGCGCGGAAACAGCTTCTGCGCCCGCTCGACCGCTGTCAGCATCATGTCGATTGCGACGTCGCCGTTCGCGTGGCAGTTCACCTGGATGCCGGCCCGATGCACGCGCTCGACCCACTTGTCGAGATCGTCCTGCGTCTCGGTGATGTTGCCCCGGTACTTCGGATCCATCCCCGAGTACGGTCCGCTCATGGCCATCGTCCGCTCGGAGAACGAACCGTCGACCGTATGTTCGGAGGTCGCGCCGAACTTGATCCACTCGTCGCCGAAGCCGGTCGAGATGCCGCTCGTGATCATCGACTCCAGCACGTTGCCGCTGGCCTCGTAGCTGACGCGGTGCAGGAGGCCGCCGCGCGCCCGCACTTCCTGCAGCGCCAGCAGATCGCCGCCCTCGTGATGGACGCTCGTCAGGCCGTAGCGGACGAACTGCTTGGAGATGAACGCCAGCCCGTCGCGATTGCGCTGCGCTCGCTGGTCCGCAGTGAACGTCTGGCGCTGGCCGACGCGTTGGAGCGCGCCTCTCGCCCGATCCGTCACGCGGCCGTTCAGATCGCCGAGATCATCTTTGTCGAACGTCCCGCCGGCGGGATCGGGCGTCTGCTTGGTGATGCCCGCCATCTCGAGCGCTTTGCTGTTGTAGTACGACGTGTGGCCGCCGCGATGCTGGACTGCGACCGGGTGTTCCTTCGACACCTCGTCGAGGTCGTGGACGTTCAGCTCGCGCTTGTCCTGCACCTTCGTGTCGTCGAAGAAATATCCCTCGACCCAGGTGCCCGGCGGCGTCTCGCGCGCCTTCGCGCGAAGCTTGTCGACGATGCTCTTGATCGTCACGAACTCGACTTCGAACGGATTGCCGACGAGGACCTCGTAGAGCAGCGTGCCGCCCGGTGCGTGATTGTGGCAATCGGTGAATCCGGGCACGACCGTCATGCCCTTGGCGTCGAACGTCTGCGCGCTTTTGCCGGCGAGCGCCTTGATGTCCGCAGTGCTGCCGACGGCGAGGAACCGGCCGCCTTTCACCGCGAACGCCTCGGCCCTCGGCATGCTCGGGTCGACGGTGTAGACCTTCGCGTTGATGACGATGAGATCGGCGTCCTGCGCGTCAATGCCCACTGGGGCAGGCACGGCGGCTGCGACGTCAGTCGCGTCCAGCCATGGCGCGGCGGCGAGGCCGGCAAGGCCGGCTCCGGTCAGACTGACGAATTCTCTGCGATTGTGTTTGGTCATCGCTCGGTACCTCGCTTGGATCGTGGATGACGCGCTCGCGCGCCGCGTCGACGACCGATTCTATCTTAGAGCGCGTTGCAGAATTAGCCGCTCTCGGGTCCTGACCGCGAACAGCCCCCGCATGTGCTCGGCGAATGGGCACTGCGATGGCCTCGCCTGCGCCCATGCGCGGGCGCCCTGTTCGCGGCCACCCGTGCACGGCCAGTTTTGCAACGCGCTCTTACTCGTCTCGGGGCCGGACGCGAGCCGGCCCTCTTGCCTCCAGTTTCACTTTTCTATATAAAGTTATTCATGAACACGATCAAGCGCGCCGTCGCCGCCGCCGAACTGCTGCTCATCAGCCCGGCCGCCCTCTTCATGGCCGCGCTCCTGGTGCGCAACGTGACGCCGCTCCCCAAGGAACCGGCGCAGACCGCGCAGCTGATCGTGATGTGGTACTCGCATCTGCCGGTGCACCTCGGCCTCTGGGGACTCCTCATCATGATGCCGCTCGCCGTGCTGATCCTCGGCTGCGGCACGCTGCTCTACGGCTGGACCGAGGACGGCGAGCTGCGGGAGGCCGCGCGGCAGACGCTAGCTGCCATCCGCGCGCATCTGGCGATGTTCGTCGTTGCGGCTGCGACGGTGACGAGCGCGGGCATCCTCGCGTTCATCGCCGTCCATGTGCTGACGGACTGAACGGCGCCTGATCGGTCGGCGTGGGCGAGAAGGAAACTGGCGCGTCCGTTGTGACGCATTTTTCACGGCGCGCCGACCGGAAACATACGGTAAGCTTCGCGTGGCAAGCCGGACAAGTTCTGGAGGGTTTTCCATGAGTGCTGATCTCACGAAGCTGTTCAACGATTTCGACCACGGCAGGCTGTCGCGCCGGCAATTGCTGCAAGCGCTGGGCGTCGCCGTCGCCCTTCGCCCCGCGTCCGCGTTCGCGCAGGGCCAGTGCGGAGGCGCCCGCGCGGGCACGCCGGAGTGCGACCCCACGCCCGCCAAACTTCCGTTCGAGCCCACGGGGTGGAAAACCGTCCTGCTCGATCATCTCTCCTGCCAGGTGACGGACTACTCGAAGGAGGCCGCCTACTACGCCGCGCTGATGAACTGGAAGATCAGAAGCGACGACGGCAAGCAGGCGGTGCTCGACATCGGCGACTGGGGCGGCCTCGTCCTCCGCGGCGGATATCAGGCGCAGCCCACGCCGTCGGCCCCGCCAGGAGGTGACGCGGCGGCAGCAGGTCGTGCGGGCGGTCGCGGTGGTGGTGCGGGCGGCGGCGGCCGAGGTGGTCCGCGCCTCGCCGTGTTCGACCGTTTCTGCTGGGG
>JACPZV010000166.1 GCA_016195295.1 Acidobacteriota bacterium | reverse complement strand
GTGCGGCCGAGGCCGCTCTGCACCTCGTCTGCGATCAAGAGCGCGCCGGTCTTCGCGCACGCCTCCGCGATCGCCGCCGCGAACGCCGGCGTCAGCGGACGCACGCCGCCTTCGCCCTGCACGGGCTCGGCGATGATCGCTGCCGTGTTCGTCGTCACCGCCGCCGCGAGTGCAGCCGGATCGTTCACCGCCACGAACGTCACGGTCGGAAGCAGCGGTTCGAACGGCTGCCGATAGTGCTCGTCTGACGTCACCGACAGCGCGCCGAACGTCCGTCCGTGGAACGATTCCTCGAGCGCGATGAACTCGGCGCGCGGCTCGCCCTTCGTGTGCCAGTAGCGGCGCGCGAACTTCAGACACGCCTCGACGGCTTCCGCGCCGCTGTTGCAGAAAAACGCGCGCGGCAGCCCCGACATGGTCGCGAGCCGCTCGGCGACCTGGCCCTGCAGCGGGTGGAAGAACAGGTTCGACGTGTGGATGAGCGTCTGTGCCTGATCGGCGATCGCCCGTGCGAGTCCCGGATGCGCGTGACCGAGCGCGGCGACGCCAATCCCGGACAGCAGATCGACGTACTCGCGGCCCTCGGCGTCGAACAACCGCACGCCCTGGCCGCGGACGAGCGTCACCGGATTGCGTTTGTAGGTCTGAAGAATGTGCCGCGCTTCTCGCGCGACGATGTCGTCCATTACGACTGCCATCTTTTTGTGTCCCGTAGCGCGGCCCTGACGTTCTCCACAGAGCCGCGATCCGGCGGGCCTAAAAGGCCCGCCCTACAACTGCAAGGCCCGCCCTACCACCGCCGCCTTCAGCAACCGCGTCGCCGCGGCCGGCGATTCACTCTCCACGGCACAGACGAGCGCCGCGCGATCCCGTCCGTCCACAATCACCACGTCGTCCACGCCAGCCGCGAGCGCGTGCTCGCAGGCGCGAAGCTTCGCGATCATGCCCGCCGTCGCCGTGCCGTCGTTCACCAGCCGCGCGATGGCGTCCGAGCCGAGCGTCGGCAGCGTCGCGCCGTTGGCGCCCAGCACGCCGGGCGTCGTGCCGGCGATCACCAAGCGGCGCGCGCCGAGCTTCGCGGCGAGATGGCCGGCGAACGCGTCGGCGTTCACGTTGAACAATCGCCCGTCTCGGCCGAGGCCGATGCACGCGAGGACCGGGACGAAGCCGTCGCGCGTCAGCGTCTGCAGCACGCGCACGTTGGCGCTCGCGTCTGGTACGCCGACGCGCCCGAGGTCCACAACGCGGCCGTCGACCGTCCGGTGCGGTGGAGCCGCCGCGGACAAGCCGCATTCAGCGTCAGCGCCCGTCAACCCGACGGCCGCGACGCCCGCCGTGTTGAGCGCGGCGACCAATCGCGTGTTCACTGCACCGGCCAGCACGGAGACGACCACGTCGAGCGTCGCCTCGTCTGTGATCCGCAGGCCGTCCACTTGGCGCTTCTCGAGGCCCGCGACCCTCAGCGCGGCGTCGATCTCTTTGCCACCGCCGTGCACCAGCACCAGCGGCGCGCGCGAGCCGGCGATCGCGGCAACGCCCGAGACGACCGTCGCCAGATGCGCGCGATCCTCGAGCAGTTCGCCGCCGAGTTTCAAAACCAGAGGCCGATCGGGAATCGTCACGGCCAAATACTCAACCACAGAGGACGCTGAGGACACGGAGGATGAGCCTGTACGTTTTCCTCTCCGTGTCCTCTGTGTCCTCCGTGGTTAATAGTTCGCGCTCTCACAACAACGCCGTTCGCTCATCCAACCCGAGCATGACATTCATGTTCTGCACGGCCTGGCCGGAGGCGCCTTTCAGCAGGTTGTCGATGACGGACACGAGAATCGCGCGGCCAGAGGCGTCCACGCGCCAGCCGATGTCGCAGAAATTCGAATGCGCGACGTGCTTGATCTCCGGCAGTGACGAGCCGACGAGCCGCACGAACGTCGCGCCCGCGTACGCCTGCTCGAAGACGTCGCCCAGCGCCTCCTCGGTGGTGCCGGGCGCCACGCGCACGTAGATTGTCGAGAGAATGCCGCGGTCGAGCGGCACGAGATGCGGCGTGAACGTCACCGCTCGGCCGACGCCCTGTTCGATTTCGACGCCGTGTCGGTGGTTGAAGACCCCATAGGCTGACACGCTGCCGTGGCATTCAGAAAAATGCGTGCGCTCGGCCGGCGTTTTCCCCGCGCCCGACACGCCCGACTTGGCGTCGACGATGACGTCGGCGTTGGGCAGGAGCAGGCCCGCTGCCGCGAGCGGCGCCAGCGCCAACAGCGCGGCCGTCGGGTAACAGCCGGGATTGGCCACCAACTGCGCCCGCGCGACGGCGCCGCGCTCGCGCTCGGTGAGTCCGTAGGCGACGCCGGGCGGCAGCGCACGGGTGTCCGGATACCAGCGCGCGCGGTCGTCTGCATCGCGCAGTCGGAAGGCGCCGGATAAATCGACCACGCGAACGCCGGCTTCCACCAGCTTGGGCGCGAGCTCGGCGGCGGCGGCATCGGGCAGCGCCAGAAACACGACGTCCGCGTCGCGGGCGAGCGACTCGGGGGAGAGCGGCACGATGGCGCCGTCCCAGAGCCGCGTCAGGCCCGGAAGCCGCCGAGACGAGGCGCCGGTTTGGCCCGAGGACATGGCGGCCACGAGCGTCACGACCGGGTGGCGCGAGAGGAGGCGCAGCAGTTCCTGACCGGTATAGCCGGTGGCGCCGGCAACGGCGACGCGCGCGACCGGACGGTCCTGCGCGCTCGGGGCGCCGGGCGCACGTGCCGGAGACGGGGCGACTGTATGCATCAGAAAGAATACTTATACACCTCTCGTGCTGTGAATTCAACAACAATCGATGCATAATCATGTACAGTCTCCTCTGAAACGGTGTATTCTGAGGTGCCTTCCGGACCATGAAAGCGCGCCGTCAAGCCGTCATCCTCGAACTCGTCGACCGCGAAGCCCTCCATAGCCAGGAGGTGCTCCGCCAGCGTCTGCACCAGCGCGGCTTCG
>JACPZV010000165.1 GCA_016195295.1 Acidobacteriota bacterium | reverse complement strand
GTGACGCGCACGCGCTTGCCGGCGCGCTCACCGCCCGCCTGCAGGCTCGTCTGCCCGGGAAACGAGATCACGGTGCCGTCGGAGAACGCGCCGCGGAAGCCGGCATCGAGTGCGCCGCGAAAGCCGTTGCCGTACGCGAGCAGCACGACGACCGAGATGATGCCCCACGAGATGCCGAGCATCGAGAGCGCCGCGCGGAAGCGGTGGTGATAGAGGCTGTAGACGGCTTCGCGGATGATCTCGCGCAAGATCGAAAGCCGATTTGACACAAAGGACACAGAGGACACCAAGGGAAGATCGGTAATGTGTTCCCCTTTGTGTCCTTGGTGTCCTTCGTGTCGACTCAGCGCTAATGTCATTACTGCATCTCGAACCGCAGCGCTTCGACCGGCGGCAGCTCCGCCGCGCGGCGCGCGGGATACGTGGACGTCGCGACGCCAATCGCCACGAGTGTCGCGAGCGACAGGAGTCCCGCCTGCCACGACAGAATCATTCCGGAGAACCGCTCGGGCATCGGCGCGAGATTCACCACACGACACAAACCGAGCGCGAGCAGCATGCCGCCGCCGCCGCTCAGCATCGTCAGGAAGAAACCCTCGAGGAAGAACTGGCGCTGAATCGTCTGGGTCGTGGCGCCGAGTGCCTTGCGGACGCCGATCTCTTTCGTCCGCTCTTTGACGGCGACGAGCATGATGTTCATGACGCCGATGCCGCCGAGCGCCAGCGTGACGATGCCGACGATCGTGAAGAACTGTTTCATGTGATCGATCATGCGGCCGAACATCAGCGTCTGGAGCGACGTGTACCACATCGCAATCGCCTGCTTGTCGGCGGGATCGAAGCCGTGGCGCCGCGCCAGAATGCCGTGGACGTGCCGCTCGAGCGGCCAGTCGACGTCTTCAATGCGGCCCGTCCGCTCGTCGAGCGCGCGCGGCAAATCGTCCACGACGAACGGCTTCGGTGACACGATGATGTCCGACAGCGCGCCTGGCGGCGCATCGCGTCGCGGCATGTCGCGGCTCATCGCGGCAAACGGGATGAAGATCTTGTTGTTGTCCGGGCCGCTGTAGTTGCTGTCCTGGTTCTTTTTCCGAATCTTCCCGATGACCGTGTACGGCGTGCCGTTCAGCGTGATCGTCTCGCCGAGAATGTTGCGCTTGCCGAAGAGCTGCTCGGCCATATCGAAGCCGACGATCGCCACGCGCGCGACCTGTTCTTCATCGGGCCAGGCGAAGGTGCGGCCGTACTCCAGCTCGATCGTGCGAATGTCCTGATACTGCGGCTCGATGCCGCTCACACGCGTCGTCGCGGCGTTGTACGCGCTCTTCACCTTGACGGCGCCGCGCTCGAGCTCGGGGCTGACGACGGCGATCATCGACGACTCACCGGCCAGGGCGCGCGCATCGTCCAAGGTCAGCAGGATCTGACGGCCGGCGCGCTCGCCGCCCGCTTGCATGCTGGTCCGGCCGCCCCAGATGATGCCGATGTTCCTGCCGAGCTCGCGGAGCACTTTGTCGTTGCCGCGGCGAAAGCCTTCGCCCGTCGCCGACAGCACGACCACCGAGATCATTCCCCAGAGGATCCCGAACATCGTCAGGAAGCTGCGCAGCTTGTTCGCGCGCAGGTTCTGAATCGATTGGGTGATGGCTTCGCGCATGATCGATCGCGGGCCTGAAAGGCCCGCGCTCCATGTCCCGTAGGGCGGGGCTTTCAGCCCCGCCTATGACGGCAGAATGACCTTGTCGCCCTGCTTGAGCCCTTCGAGGATCTGGATCTTCGTGCCGTTCCCAACGCCGATCTTCACGGGCACCTTCTTGCGGTTGTTCTTCGCGCCCGCGGCGACGATTTCAACGAACGCGTTCTTCTGCGCGTCGTACGTGATGGCCGCTTCCGGCACGATGAGCGAGTCGGGGTGCTCTTCGAGCACGATCTCCGCGTTGGCGGTCATGTTGGCCTTGAGCGCCTTGCCCGGGTTGTCGATCGACACGCGGACCTCGAAGGTCGTCACGTTGTCTTTCTCGACGCCCATCGGCGAAATCTGCGTGACGCGTCCGTTGAACGTCTTGTCCTTGAACGTCTCGACGCGAATGCGCGCCGGCTGATCCAGGCGGACGCGGCCGATGTCCGCCTCGTCTACCCGACCGCGCACGAACACCTGATCGATGTCGCCGATCGTCATCACGAGCGTCGCGTTCGCGCCCAAGTTGAGAATCGACGACACGGGGCTGCCGATCTCGACGTCGCGCGAGAGCACCGTGCCGCGAATCGGCGCGCGAATGGTGGCGTTCGCCACATCCTCGGCGGCGCGATCGGCGGCCGCCTTCGCCTGCGCCACCTGCGCGCGCGCTTCGGTCACCTTCGCTTCGCTGATCGCGAGCTGCGACTGGGCCGCGCGTTTTCGATTCGCGGCCATCTCCATCGCGTTGTGCGCGTCATCGAGCGCCGATTGCGCGATCAGGTTCTGCGCGAAGAGCGTCGTCGCGCGCTCGTACGCGCGGCGCGCGAACTCGGCGTCCGGACCCTCCGCCTCGACGACATTTTTCTTCAGCTGCGCCTGGGCGCCTTCGAGCGCCGCGCGGGCGGCCAGCAGGTTGGCTTCGGCGCCGCGCAGCGTGGCGGCGAGCAGCTCCTTGT
>JACPZV010000013.1 GCA_016195295.1 Acidobacteriota bacterium | reverse complement strand
TGCAACTGCACGACGATGCCGTCCACGTCGCCGACGTAAATCTCGGGCGTGCCGTCCTTCGCGCCCCCGGCCTCAGGACCGCGCCTCCGCACGCGGACCTTCATCGGGCCGCCGCTCAACCCGCCGCCCGTCCCGTCGGCCTTCGTGACGCCGTGATCGGCAAGGACCTTGAGGATCCGATCGACGTTGAAATCCTCGACCGTGACGCACAAGTGATTGATGCTCGGCGTCCCGTTCGCGCCCGCCGGGCTGACGGCGAGAAACTGCGGCCCGGCCCCGATGCGCAGCAGCGTCGTCGGACCCTGGCGCGCCTGAATCGGCATGCCGAACAGGCCCTGGTAGAAATCGATCGTGCGCTTCGGATCCGAGACCGACAGCGTGAAATGATTGAACGCGCGCACGCGAAGCTGAGCGGCACCGGCCTGCGCCAGGACGCGACGGGCGACGGCGAAGGCGGGCAACGACAGCAGCAGGCTTCGACGCGTCATCTGTGAATTCATCGGAATCCTCATTTTTTCTATCGGCCGCCCTGCTCGGCCCAGACCTGTTTGAAGACGCCTTCCGCGATATCGATTTCAGCGTTGTAGCCGGCGGGATCGATGAAGGGATTCGGCCCCTTGCCGAGCTTCGGATACTTCTCCGCGAGGTTGTACATCGTAGATGTTCGCGACCACCTTGTGCGGCGGAAACGCCGTCGTCTGCTCTTCGCGCGAACCGACGTTGCGGCGGAAGACTTCCTGCTGCGTCCACACATGTCCGGGCGGCTGCTGCACGAAGGTGGAAGCGATGCCGTGCGTCGCCCACGCCGCGCCGATCAGGACAAACGCGGCACTCGAGAACTTCAACATGGCGTCCTCCGGAAGGGGATTATATAGAAATCAGTACGCCCAGTACGGACCCGCGTCGCTGGCGTCGATTGACCTTCAATCGCCGTAAAGACGGTGCGGCCGAAGAAGAACGGCAGTCCCCAATCGAAGCTGCCCGCGTTCGGTCCACCCACTTCGCTGAAGGCGTTGAACCGCGCCGGGAGCGCGTCGGCGTTTCCAATGTTGAACGTGATGGCGCTCGTCGCGCCGTTCACGCGGCGATGCGTGGCCGAAAACGATCGCAGCGTCGGCGGACAGTAGAAGTCCGTCGCATCCGGACAGACCGGCAGGCCCGTCGTCGTAGCGTCGAGGAAGTAAAAAGCCGTCGATCCCGACACGGCCATCGGCATCGTGCCAGGCGCGTTTCAGGTGCTGTATCGCGCGGACTTCTGGTCGCTCCTTGCTCCGCGACGCACTCCAGAGCAGCGCCGCATGCACTATCTGCAGGTCGTCGGGCGCGCGAAGCTTGGCGCGGACGTCGAGCGGGCGCGCAGCAACATGAACGTCGTGGCGTCAGACATCGCGCGAGTCTCGCCGGAGCTTTTCCAGCCTGATCGATGAAATCCGGCAATTTCTCGCGGATTTACATGATGGACTTGGAAAATCTGGTCGGCTGGGCTAGAGAAAATCGGACAGAAACAGCAAACAGACGAGCAAGCAACCACCAACGCTCAGCCACCACACCCCCTGCTGATCCGGCGAAATCCTAGCGAGTTTCACTCTTCACCAGCAACACGGCGTAGCCCACCACCGTGAGCCGCGCCTACCGCCGCCAGGGACGGAGAACGGTGTAGACAGGAACGGCAGTGATGCTCTCACGCGCCACGCTGATCAGCTTGCGCTTCGCGAGCCGGCCGAGCGCGCCCTGCACGGAACGCTTCGACAAGCCCGTCGCCTCGGCGATGTCACGCAGCGCGACCTGCGTCGTCGCCGCGCCGCCGCCGTGCGTCTGCCGCCACAGGAGCAGATAGACAAGAAACGCGGACGGCTGGCGATCGTGCCCGACCAGGTCCGGCATCAGCGTGTCGAGCATGTACGCGTCGATGGGAATCGTCGTCGTCACGAGAAGCCCCCTCTGGCAATGCCTGCCATAGTAGGCGATGCACGCCTTGCGGACAATCGCGGTTTCACCGACGATGCCTCGCGAGGAGGGACAGATGATCAAAGCCATCAAGTTCGCCAGCGTGCCGGTGCGGAATCAGGATGCGGCGCTCGAGTTCTACACCAAGAAGCTGGGCTTCCGCGTGATCACGGACGCCCCGTTCGACGGGACTCAGCGATGGATCGAGCTGGGGCTGCCGCGCGCGGACACCACGCTCGTGCTCTTCACGGCGAGCGGCCAGGAGGCGATGATCGGCGGCTTCATGAACGTCACCTTCATGGCCGACGACGTCGAGGCGACGGCGAAGGAGTTGAAGGCGCGCGGCGTGGAGTTCGTCCAGGAGCCGCAGAAAGCCGACTGGGGGACGGCCGCGATCTTCAAGGACGGCGACGGGAACCAGTTCGTGCTCTCGACGCCGTAGCGGGCGGCACGCGTATACTGGGTTCGTGACCGCTCGTCTCCGCGCCGGTGGCGTCATTGGGAGCGTCGGACTGATCGCGCTCGGCGCGCAGCCGCCGGTGCACGCCACCGACGCCGTCACGTTCTCCGAGCACGTCGCGCCGATCGTCTACGCGCACTGCACGTCCTGCCATCGCCCGGGCGAAGCGGCGCCGTTCTCGCTTCTGACCTACGAAGACGTGAAGAAGCGCGCGACGTTGATCGCGAACGTCACCGCCTCGCACCGCATGCCGCCGTGGAAGGCGGGCCCGAGCGACTACGCATTCCGCAACGCGCGTCGCCTGACCGACGCGGACATCGCGACGCTGAAGCAGTGGGCGGACGCCGGCGCGCCGGAAGGCGATGCACGCCGCGCGCCCGCGCCGCCGGCGTTCGCGGCAGGGTGGCAGCTCGGTCCGCCCGATCTGATCGCGGCGATGCCCGAGCCTTTCACGGTCCGGGCCGACGGCCCGGACATTTATCGCAACTTCGTGCTGCCGTTGAACCTCTCCGAAGACACGTGGGTGTCGGCCGTCGACTTCCGCCCCTCGGCGCGCAGCGTCGTCCATCACAGCTTGTTCTTCCTCGACGACACGGGCGCGGCGCGCATGGCGGACGAGCGTGATCCGCTGCCGGGCTACAGCGGCACGATGGGCGGCAGCGTCGGACTCGTCGGCCTGTTGAGACTGTTCACTGGGCGCGGTGGCCGAGACGGCAGTGGAGGCGAAAATCCGCCGGGCGCGACGCCCGATCTTGGTGCGATCAGCCGCGCCGCCAACAACCTCGGCGGCTGGGCGGTGGGCGCGCAGGCGCGCGCGCTGCCCGAGGGCCTCGCCTATCTCGTCTCGAAGGGATCGGATCTGATCCTCTCGACACACTTTCATCCGTCAGGCAAACCAGAGCAGGAAGCGTCGACCGTCGGCCTGTACTTCGCCAAGCAGCCGCCAACCAAGAAATTCAGCGGACTCCAGTTCCCGCCGCTCTTCGGCCTGTTCTCCGGCATTCACATTCCGGCGGGCGACGCGCATTACACCATCGAAGACTCGTTCACGCTGCCGGTGGAGGTGAAGGCGTTCGAGGTGACCGCGCACGCGCACTACCTCGCGAAAGAGATGAAGCTGACCGCCACGTTTCCCGACGGCGTGACGAAGACGCTGCTGTGGATCAGAGACTGGGACTTCTCGTGGCAGGATCAGTACGCGTTCAAAGACTTCGTCTCGCTCCCGAAAGGAACGTCGCTCCACGCCTCCATCAGCTACGACAACTCGAGCGACAATCCGCGCAATCCCAGCGCGCCGCCTCGTCGCGTGTCGTGGGGCGAGCAATCCACCGACGAAATGGGCAGCGTCAACCTGCAGGTCGTGGCGGCCGACGAAGCCGAACTGCCGCGTCTGCGCCGGGCCTACATCGAACATCTGCGCGACGCCGCCCTCGCCAGTCCCGACCTCGGCCGCTTCCTCCAGTGGCTGAATCGCGGTCGCGGCCGCCGCGGTCAGAGGCAGTGAGCGGCGAAGATCTGTAGGGCGGGTCCTTTCGGACCCGCCACGATGCGAATCCACGGGAGCTTCCGATGCGTCTTACCATTACATACGCACTGCTGGGATGGCTTCTGAGTCTGCCGGCCCCGGCGAGGGCCGCCGACTCCGCGATCGAACGCGCGACCCTCACCGGCCTGACGACGATGAGCGTCGTCGTCGAAGGTCTGCCGCCCATCGCCGAGAAAAACGGGCTCACGAGCGCCGCGCTTCAAGCCGACGTGACGCGACGGTTGCGGCAGGCCGGCATCTCCATCATCGAAGACGCCGACGCGTACTTGTACGTGCACGTGACCATCGCGGACGCGGGCGCGTCGCTGCCGTTGCCCTACGTCGTCGACGTCTCGCTGATGCAGGAGGTCACGCTGCCGCGCGGCATCAAGACGCGAACGCCGCTGCAGTGTCCGACGTGGGGGCTCAATCGCCTGGGTCTCGTCGGGGCCACGCTCGTGCGCAGCGCCGTCGCCGATCGCGTGACCGAGTTCGTGGATCAGTTCATCACGGCGTATCGCTCCGTGAATCCGAAACCCTAGGGGGACCCCATGTCGATCCGGCCAATCAGGAGCATCACCCAATCAAAACCAACACTGGAAGGCGCCGGCGTGCACCTGCGCCGCGCCTTTGGATTCGGCAAGACGTCCGAGTTCGATCCGTTTCTGCTGTTCGACGATTTCCGCGGCGACAACCCGTCGGATTATCTGGCCGGGTTCCCGTGGCATCCGCATCGCGGCATCGAAACGATCACCTACGTGCTCGCCGGCACGGTGAATCACGGCGACAGCCTCAGCAACAAGGGATCGATGGGCGCGGGCGACGTGCAGTGGATGACCGCGGGCAGCGGCATCCTCCACCAGGAAATGCCGACTGGCGATGCGCGGGGCCGGATGCACGGCTTCCAACTGTGGGCGAACCTGCCCGCCGCGTTGAAAATGACGACGCCGCGCTATCAGGACGTCGTGTCGAGAGACATCCCGGATGTCACCGACGACGACGGCACCACCGTGCGCGTGATCTGCGGAAGCTTCTGGGGCAAGAGCGGTCCCGTCGAAGGCGTCGCCGCCGATCCGCGGTATCTCGACGTCTCGATCCCGCCCGGCGTCAGCAAGACGTTGCCGGTTGAGTCGTCGCGTCACGCGTTCGCGTACGTCTTCGCGGGATCGGGCACGTTCCGGGATGCATCGCGGCCGCACGCGGTGTTAACCGAAAGCGTGGGCGGCACGGGCGAGGCTGACGCGCCGAAACGGGAGATGACGGGCAATCGATCGCTCGTCCTCTTCGACAGCGGCGACGAGATCACCGTACAAGCCGGAGACGAGGGCATCCGCTTCCTGCTGATCTCGGGCAAGCCGCTCGAGGAACCCGTCGCGTGGTACGGACCGATCGTGATGAACACCGACGAGGAGCTGCAGCGCGCCTACAACGAACTGCGCGACGGCACGTTCATCAAGCACGGGGCCACCTGACCGCGGTGATCTCCCGCGCCGTCAACATCGCGGATCTTCGGCGGC
>JACPZV010000164.1 GCA_016195295.1 Acidobacteriota bacterium | reverse complement strand
GTGGCTGGTGGCTGGTGGCTGAAAACTGAGGCCGCGCCTCACGGGCACGTTGCACAAACTCCCCTGGCGGCGTGTACGGCGCATGCGGGTCGTAGAGGTGAATCCACACAAAGAACGGTGGGGCGGGAAGGGCAGGAAGGGCGGGTGGGGCAGATGAGGCAGGTGGGGTGTGCGCGGCGAGCCAGGCCAGCGCGCTATCGACGACGGCGGACGCGGGGCGCTCGGCTTCGAGACGTTCGGTCGCGTTGGGATCGCGCGGGATCCGATCGTCGTAGGTGTCGAAGCCCCGCGCGAGTCCGAAGCGCCGATCGAGCACGAACGCGCCGATAAACGCTGCGGTCTGGTATCCACGGCTCTTCAGGCGCTGCGCGACCGTAGCGTGCGTGCCCTCGAGAGTATCCGTGCCGTTCTCGCGCACGCCGTGCTCGGGCGGCAGCCGTCCCGTGAGGATCGACGTATGCGACGGCAGCGTCAATGGCACGGCCGATCGCGCGTTCGTGAACCGCACGCCGGTGTCCGCGAGGCGGTCGAGCGCGGGCGTCAGGCCGACGCCCAGTCGATCGGCGCGGAAGGTGTCAATCGTGACGAGTAGAACGTTCAGCGTCGGCTGAGGCGGCGCGGGCGACCGGGCGCAAGCCATCAGAAGGCAGAACGGCAGGATGACGAAGACGCGAACAGACATAGGGTGCTGAGTGCCTGGTGCGATGGCCCGCACTCCTGCACCCTGCACTCTGCACGGCACCAAGCACCCAGCACCACGCACCCAGCACCCGATCCGGATCAATTCGACGTTCTTGTCGGCGCCATTCCGTCGAGCGCCGACAAGTACAGCGAATTGAAAAGTAGTGGGAAGGTCGCGTGCGTCTGGGCGCGGTGCTGCGGGCGGAGGCCGAACAGCACGACGCGGCCCGGATTCAGGTCCACCGACACGACCGCCGCGCGGCCCGACATCAGCTCCTCGCCCTTCAGCCAGCCGGACGCGATGACGTTGTTGTTCGGATAGCGAGCGATGACGCTGGTCCGGTGCGAGTTGAAGCCCTCGACGACGGAGAAGAACGGGCTGTTGATGTAGAACCCGAACGTGTCCGGCGCGACGCCGTACGCGAGCGGATGCTGCGCGTCCACCTCGACGTGCAGGATCGCGCCGGGCGCGAAGTGCTGATCGCGCGTCAGGCCCTTCTTCAGATTGCGCACCGGGATCGGCAGTTTCTCGATCGCGAGATCGCACGCGTTGCCCATCGTCACGAGCGTCCCGCCTTCGGCGACGAACCGCTTGAGGTTGTCCACGCCGGCTTCGCCGATGCCGCCGCGATACTCGGGACGGATCGCGGGCGCATCGAAGCCGTCGACGATGGCGCGCGGATCCTGATCCGCGATGATGATCGCGTCGAACTTCTGGCGCAATTTGCCGGTGCGAACGTCCGCGTTGTGGATCGACGTCAGGTTGAACTCGTATTGCTCGAGCACCCAGCGCGTCCAGCCTTCGTCCATGTTCCCGCCCGTCCAAGGCTGGTACATCGCGACGCGGGGCGCATGAAACGCGACTGCCGCCGGGTCCACAGGACCCGGCCTACGTACCTCACTTGCCTTCACGCTCAGACCGAAGTCCTTCGCGATGGATTCGACCTTCGGCCGCGCGATGCCGGTCACGCTGACATGCGACGGGCCGTCGAACGCGACCTTCGCGCCGTCTTTCAGCAACCGATTGATCGCAATCGCCGTGTCGGGACCCTTGTAATCGAACGCGAAGCGCGTGCCCGTGCCGGCCACATCGCCCGCCATTTTCGGCAGGCCGTCGATTTTCGTCATCTTGACATCGGGCAGCGCGTTCTTGACGAACACCGTGTCCACGCCGAGCAGCATGCCGAGGGACCACGCGGTCACGTCGTAGGGCGCCTCGGGCGGCGCGTTCGGCGCGCGGCGGACCTCGGGATACGTCTGCTTTTCGAGCATGTCCTTCGCGTAGCGCGCGAAGACCTGTGTCATCGGGATCACGTACGTCCCGGCGCCGTACGTCTTGCCGTCCGCCTCGAACGCCGCCTCCGCGCGATACACCTCGACGCCGCCCAGATTCAGCCGATCCACGAGATGCGCCGCCTCCCGCGCGTCGTGCTGATCCGCCGGCACGAGAATCGCCGACGGATTGCCTTTCTTCCCGTCCTCGATTGTCTGCCGGTTCACCTCATAGATCTGCCGGTTGATCGTCTCCCGTCGATCCGCCGCCGTCTCGAGCAGCGCCATCGTCGCGATCAACTCGTAGTCGACGATGTCGCGCAGCGTCCAGTGGCCGCCGAGCCAAGGTCGGGGATATTCCGTGCGCGCGTTGACGTCGGTCGGGGCCGGCAGCGGCGCATCACTGAACTGCTGACCGCGGCCGCCGCCTTCCGCCGTGCCTCCGCCGGCCCCGCGTCCAGTCGCGGGCGCGGCCCTGCCGGCGACGGCCCGCTGCTGCTCGATCGGCGCCGCCACGCGAGCGCTCGCGACTTCCGTGAGCAGGCCGATTTGGTTGTGCCACCAGCCGCTCCACGCCATCGCGCCTTCCCAGAAGTTCGTGTACGTGGAGTTATAGATGATGCCTTCCTTGCCCGCCGCTTCGAGCGCCGCGGCCTGCGACTGACCGAGGATGCCGTTCCATCGATAGATCAATGGATGGACGTTCACGTTGATCGGATCGGTCGCCGGCATGACGAAGATGCGCGCGGCGTTGCTGCCCATCTGATGCTCGTCGAGCCACACGGACGGGAACCAGTCGTGCCACAGCAGCCGCGCCGTGTGCTGGCTCTCCTTCTGCGTGAACATGTACATGTC
>JACPZV010000163.1 GCA_016195295.1 Acidobacteriota bacterium | reverse complement strand
CGCGTGCTCTCGGTCGTGCGGCGGATTCCGCCCGGGCGCGTCGCGACGTACGGCGACGTGGCCGCGCTGGCCGGCCAGCCGCGGGCCGCGCGCGCGGTCGGCAACATCATGCGGGGCTGCCGTCGGCCCGACGTTCCGTGCCATCGCGTCATCGCCGCCGGCGGCCGTCTGGGCGGCTACGGGGGCCGCGAGATCCTGAAACGATCGTTGCTCGTCGCCGAGGGCGTGATCGTCTCGGGCATGCGCGTCCGCCAGCTCGATCGCGTGCGCTGGGACCCCTAGCGGCGATTTTCTCGTCTTTGCCTACGTGACCGCTCCCAGGCAACGCGGGTCGAGCGGCTTCCCGTCTAAAGACGTGACGGTGAGCGCGGCCGCAGCGGACCGAGATCACACGGCGTTGGTTGCCCGGTGTCAGTCCGGCGACGTCGAGGCGTTCGAGACGCTGTACCGGCGGCACGCCGCCCGAATCTACACGCTGGCCTGCCGGATGGCGGGATCGGTCGAGGACGGCGAGGACCTGTTGCAGGAGATCTTCCTGCAGGTCCACCGGAAACTCGGCAGCTTCAAGGGCGAGGCGACGATCGGCACGTGGCTCTACCGGCTGGCGCTCAATCATTGTCTCGACTACGTCCGCAGCCGGCAAGCGAAAATGAAGAAGCAGACCGACACGCTCGACGCCGAAACATCCTTCCAGCCGACCGCGCGGCGGGACACGCCGATCGCCCGGCTGGATCTCGAGCGCGCGATCGCACGGTTGCCGGAAGGGTGCCGCGAGGCGTTCGTGCTGCACGACGTTGAGGGATTCGATCACAAGGAAGTCGCGAATCTGCTCGGCATCGCGGAAGGTACGTCGAAATCGCAAGTGTTCAAAGCCCGGGTGAAGTTGCGCACGTTTCTACGCGGGGTTTCGTAGCGCGAGCCTTTCAGGCGAGCGACCGTTCTTATGCATCCAGACGAGGCCACGCTTCACGACTACGTTGACGAATCGCTCGACCTCCACGCGCGGGCCGAGGTGGATCGCCACGTGGACGGATGCGACGCGTGCCGTCATCTGGTCGAGGATCTCCGAGAGATTCGACGCGTCGCCGGCTCGCTGGATCTGCGCGAGCCGCCGGCCCGCGCATGGTCGCGGATCGAGCGCGCGATTCGGCTCGAACAGACGGCGAGCCCTGAGCCGCGTCCGGCTCAGGCCGGACGCTACCGGAGCCTCACCTGGCTCGCGGCGGCGGCCGCGCTTGCGGTCGCCACCTTTGTCGGCGTTCGCTTCTATCCGTCCGGGCGGCGCGACGCGACGCCCGCGGGCGTGCCGGAGAACGGCGCTCCAGCCGCGAGCGAAGCGGCGCAGTCGGTCGAGGCCGAGCTTCGAGAGGCCGAGTCGCACTACGAGAAAGCCATCAAGGGCCTCGAGCAGATCACCAGTAGCGAGCAGAACACGCTCGACCCGAGGACGGCCGCGACGCTGCAGAAGAACCTCGCCGTCATCGATCAGGCCATCAGCGAGAGCCGGGCGGCGCTGCACGTGCAGCCGGACAGCGAGCCCGCGCAGCAGAGTCTCATCGACAGCTTCAAGACGAAGATCGCGCTGCTGCAGGACACGGTGGCGCTCATCAATGAAATGCGCAAAGGGAACGAAGCCGGAGCAGCGCGCATCGTCTCCGGACTCAAGCCGAAGGGCGACTGATATGCGACGCACGGTGTCGTTGGTGGTGGCGGGGTTCATCTCGATGGCCGTTCCCGCCGTGGCGCAGGGCCAGCCCGGCCAGCGGATCCTCGTGCGCGACGCGGCGGTCACGGCGCGGGCGCGAGCCTACCAGGGCCGCAACGCCGGTCCCGAACAGACCGAGCGCTTCTCCCGCAAAGTGAAGATCGGGCGCGACGGTCGCGTGAGCGTGGCCAACATCGCCGGCGACATCCTCATCACCGGCGGATCGGGCGACGACGTGTCGATCGAGGCCGTGAAACGCACGCGCGGCAATCGCAGCGAGCTGGCGAGCGTGCTCATCGACGTCACGGAGCGCGGCAGCCGCCTCGACGTGCAGACGACGCACACGTCGAGACGCGATCGGGTGTCGGTCGACTACACCGTGTCGGTGCCCAACTCGGCGTCAGTCGAGGCGCATTCGATCTCCGGGTCGATCAGGGTGACGGGCGTCCGTGGGACCGTCCGCGCCGAGACCATCAGCGGCGACGTCACCGCGTCCGACACGCCGAAGCTCGAAGCCGCCAAGAGCGTATCGGGGAACGTGTCGATCACTGGCGTCTCGGTGGACGGCGAGCTGACGGCGAGCAGCGTGAGCGGCAGCGTCACGGCGAGGAACGTCAACGTGCACGCGCTCGATCTGGGCTCGGTCAGCGGCAACCTCGCGGTCGCGGACTCCACGTGCGACCGGCTCGGCATCAAGTCGGTGAGCGGCGGTATCGAGTACAGCGGCACGATCGCCAAGGGCGGCCGTTACGATTTCAACACGCACTCCGGCACCGTGCGGCTCACGCTGGCGAACCCGCCGGGGTTCGAGCTGAACGCGAACAGCTTCAGCGGGTCCGTCCGGTCGGATTTTCCGATGACGATTGGCGGCACCATTATCTCCAACGACCGCGACCCGCGAGACCGCAGCGGCCGCCGTCGGATCATCACCAACAATCGATCGATACGCGCGACTTATGGCGACGGCAGCGCGACGCTGATGATTCGGACGTTCAGCGGCGATATCGTGATCGCCAAACGATAGTTCAGGGCCGCCCCACCCGACCTACCCGCCCGACCCGCCCTCAACTGCCATCACGTCGAACTGCTCGTGATGCAGCTGGACGTCGGGTTTGATCGTGACGTCCTTGCCGATTGACTGCCGGAGATCCTTCAGCACGTCGCTCTCTTCCTCTTTCAGCGCACGCGCGATGTCGGGGTTCACGCGTAACAGCAGCCGGTGCCCGTTGAGCTCTGGGCCGATCTTTCTGACCTCGCTCAGAATCTCGTAGCAAATCGTCGAGCTCGATTTGATGACGCCGCTGCCCGAGCAGTACGGGCACGGCTCGGTCAACACGCGCTCCAGGCTCTGCTTGACGCGTTTGCGCGTCACGATGACGAGCCCGAAGTCCGACACCTGAAGCGCTTTCGACGGCGATCGATCCTTTTTCAGCTCTTGCTCGACGGCCTGATACACCTTCTGACGGTTCTTCTTGTCCTCCATGTCGATGAGGTCGAGGACGATGATGCCGCCGAGGTCGCGGAGCCGAATCTGGCGGACGATTTCTTTGACGGCCTCGAGGTTGGTCTTGACGATCGTGTCCTCGAGGCGCCCGGACGTCTTCTTGCCCACGAAGCGTCCGGTGTTGACGTCGATGGCGACGAGCGCCTCGGTCTGATTGATGACGATCGAGCCGCCCGACTTGAGCCACACCTTGCTCTTGAGCGCCTTCTCGATCTCGGCCTGGACGCCGTACTCCTCGAAGATCGGAAACGGCTTGGTGTAGAGCTTCACCTTGGGCGCAAGGCTCGGCATGATCCGCTCGACCAGTTCGAGCACGCGCTGGTGCTCCTGCGGGTTGTCGATCCGAATCGCTTGATAGTCCTCGGTCAGCAGATCGCGCAGCAGCCGGCTGACGATGCTCTGCTCGCGAAAAAGGACCGCTGGGGCTCGAGACGACTCGTTGCGCTGGCGAATCTCGGTCCAGATTGTGTGGAACGCCTCGAGGTCGCTGACGATGTCGTCTTTGGGCCGGCTGGCGGCGGCCGTGCGGATGATGACGCCGCCCGTGAAGCCGTGCGCCTCGCGGAATTCGCGCACGATGCCGCGCAGGCGGCTGCGCTCCTCCCGCGACTCGATCTTCCGCGACACGCCGATGTGATCGACGGTCGGCATGAAGACGAGAAAGCGGCCCGGCATGGTCACGTGCGAGGTGAGGCGCGCGCCCTTGGTGCCGAGCGGCTCCTTGACGACCTGCACGATGATCTCCTGCCCCTCGCGGAGCAGCTCTTCGATCTTGAGGTGCGCGCGTTCCCGATCGCCCTTTCTGCCCGAGTCGCCTTTCGGCTCGTCTTCGTCGTCGCTCGCGAGCTTGTTGAACTCTTCGATCGTGTCGATCACTTCGGCGACGTACAGAAAGCCGTCGCGCACGAGGCCGATGTCGATGAAGGAGGACTGCATGCCGGGCAGGACCTTCGAGACCCGGCCTTTGTAGACGTTCCCGGCGACGCCGCGGTGGCGTTCGCGTTCGACGAAGATTTCAGCGACGAGATCGTCCTCGAGAATGGCCACCATCGTTTCGTGGCCGTTGGAAGAGACGATCATCTCCTTGGTCATTCACGAATCTCCCTGAATCGCTCGCCTAAAGGCTCGCGCTACGTAGCGCGAGGCTTCAGCCGAGCGATCCTGTTAATTCGTGAATCTGCGCATGCGGACGTTCAGCACCAGCCCGAAGCCGGTGAGGGTCGCAATCATCGACGACCCTCCGTAGCTCATGAGCGGAAGCGTCAGCCCTTTGACGGGCGCCAGCCCTGCCGACATGGTGATGTTGTAGACCACCTGGAAGGTGAAGCTGGCGAGCACGCCGAGCACGAGGTACGAGCCGAGCCGGTCTTTGGCCAGG
>JACPZV010000162.1 GCA_016195295.1 Acidobacteriota bacterium | reverse complement strand
CTCGACCCACTCGGTCGACCCGAGCAGCCCGGGCTCCTCGCCGTCCCAACTGAC
This sequence comes from Acidobacteriota bacterium, assembly GCA_016195295.1. GTDB lineage: Bacteria > Acidobacteriota > Vicinamibacteria > Vicinamibacterales > CAVVIG01 > SRVP-36. Next base: position 6,866 of record JACPZV010000162.1, on the reverse strand, counting down.
GAAGAGGAGGCTGCGCCGCGGCTTCCATCCTTTCTTCATCATCTCGCCCATCGCCCGCGCGACGCTCATCATCGACACGTGCCCGCTCACCGAGTCGGACGCGCCGAACGTCCACGCGTCGCGATGCGACCCGACGACGATCCACTCGTCTGGCGACGCTGCGCCGGTGATTTTGCCGACGACGTTGATCAGCCGGCGCTGTCCCCAGTCCATCTGCAACTTCATGTGGACTCGCGCCGGACCGGGTCCGATGTGGTACGTGATCGGCAGCGCGCCGCGCCACGCCTCGGGGGCGACGGGGCCCTTGAGTCGCTTCAGGATTTCCTCGCCGTCGCGGTACGACATCGGCTGCACGGGAATCGTCGGCAGCGTTTCGATCTTGTCGATGGGCAGCCGCTCGACGCCGGGTTTCGAAGGCCTGCCAGGCGTGGAGGGATCGCCGGGATAGCGCGGCATGTCGACCACGCTGCCGCGCTGAATCATCCCCGGGCCGCGGAACGGGCCGTCCGGGTACACCTCGCCCTGGAAGTAGCCGTCCTCGTGCGGATCTGAATAGATGATGCAGGCGATCGCGCCGTGCTCGGCCGCCACCTTCGGCTTGATGCCGCGCCAGCTCCCGCCGTAGCGCGCGAGGACGATCTTACCCTTCACGTCGATGCCGAGCTTCTGCAGCGTCTCGTAGTCCGCGGGGATGCCGAAGTTGACGTAGACGATCTCGCCGGTGACGTCGCCCGACGGCGAGTACACGTTGTAGGCCGGAAGAATGCCGGGCTTGTCGGCCCATTGATCGCCGCGGAGCTTCTCTTCCTCGACCTGCAGCTTGACCTCGTCCGGCCAGACGAGGTCGATACGGCGCTCGCCGGGCCAGGGCAGCAGCACGCTGTATTCGTAGCGCGCCACCTCCAGACCGAACTCCCGGAACCTGTCGCCGACGTAGTCGGCGAGCTTGATCTCGTACGGCGAGCCGATGTGGTGCGGCTCGGCGGTCATGACGTCGAAATCGGCTTCGGCCGCCTTCGCCGACGGCGAGGCTTTCAGTTCCCGCTCGCGCGCGGCCTCGGCGGCGGCGGACGCGGCCGTGAAACCGCGAAGGCGCCCGGCCGCGGGCGTCGTGCTTTGCGCCGTGAGCCACGCGACGCCGAGCGTCGCCATGCCCAACGCGATCAGTTCGAGACGCCACCGTTTCATGCCCGCTCTCCTCGTGCGATGCTGACGTCGACGCGCTCCGCCGGCGCACGGCCGTGGGCGCGCTTCAGCGATGGAAATAATCGTCGGTGTGATCGAGCCAGTCCTGGCGGATCGGACTGAAGACGTCGAGCTCGAACGTGTCTTCGAGCGCTTCGGCCTGATGCTCGATCCATGACGGGATGTGCAGCACTTCGCCTTCGCGGACCGTGATCTCCTCGCCGCCGATCAGGAACTTCAGCGCGCCCTGGAGGATGTAGGTCATCTGCTCGCTCTCGTGCTTGTGCATCGGCACGAGACAGCCGCGCTTCAAATAGATCTGGGCGATCATCTCGCGCTCGCCCGTCACGAACTTCCGCGAGAGCATTTCGGTGACTTTCTCGAGGGCGATTTCATCCCAGCGGTGCAGCCGGACGGTCGCGTTCATGAGCCTCCACGGAAAAGAAATCGATTATATCGTCCTTGCGGCTCGTTTTCGGTATCATGCCGGAGATGAGGAGCGCCGTCATCAACGGCAAGACCGTACCGGCGGTCTACGCCGCGCGGTTCGAGGGCCTGAGCGCCGACGAAGTGATCGGCGTCTATCGCACGATGCTCCTCTCGCGGCGGCTGGACGACAAGGAAATCCAGCTCAAGAACCAGAGCCACATCTTCTTCCAGATTTCCGGCGCCGGACACGAAGCCGTCCTCATCGCCGCGGCGCTGACGCTCAAACCGGGCTACGACTGGTTCTATCCGTACTACCGCGATCGCGCGCTGTGCCTGCAGCTCGGCATCGCGCCGCTCGACATGTTGCTCGCGGGGGTCGGATCGAAAGACGACCCGGCCTCCGGCGGACGGCAGATGCCGTCGCACTGGGGCAACCCGACGTTGAACATCGTGTCGGGTTCGAGCCCCACCGGCACACAGGTGCTTCAAGCGGTGGGCGCGGCAGAAGCCACGCTCATCTACCGCCGCGTCACGCAGATTCCGGATCGCGAGTCGCGCGTGCATCCCGACGAGATCACCTACGTGTCGCTCGGCGACGGCGCGACGAGCGAAGGCGAATTCTGGGAGGCGCTCAACACCGCGTGCACGAAACGGCTGCCCCTTCTCTTCCTCGTAGAGGACAACGGCTACTCGATTTCGGTGCCCGTGGAAGTGCAAACGCCCGGCGGCGACATCTCGCGTCTCGTGCGATCGTTCCCGGGGCTGCACGTCGACTCGATCGACGGCACGGATTTTTTCGCGAGCCTTCGCGCGCTGCGCGAAGCGACGGCGTACGGGCGCTCGGGCCAAGGCCCCGCGTTCGTCCACGCGCGCGTGATCCGTCCGTACTCGCACTCGCTGTCAGACGATGAGAAGCTGTACAAGCCGGCGGCGGAACGGGAAGCCGAGGCGAAGCGCGATCCGGTTCCACGCTTCGCCGAGTTCCTGAAGCACAACGGCCTGGCGACCGATGAGGATCTCGCCGCGATGCTGGCCGACGTCGATCGCGAGATCAACGACGCCGCGACCAAGGCCCTTGCGGCAAAACGGCCGGCGAAATCCACGGCGGAGCTGTGGGTCTACTCGCCCGACGTCGATCCGACCTCGGCCGCGTTCGAGACGCCTGCGCATCCCGAAGGCAAACCCGACACGATGGTCGCCGCCATCAACCACACCCTGAAAGACGAGATGGCGCGGGACGCGCGCATCATCGTGTTCGGCGAAGACGTGGCGGACGTGAGCAAGAAGGCGTCGCAGGGACAGGTCCCCGGCAAGGGCGGCGTGTTCAAGCTGACGCACGGTCTGCAGAAGCTCTACGGCGACGACCGCGTCTTCAATTCGCCGCTGGCCGAGGCCAACATCATTGGGCGCGCGATCGGCATGGCCACGCGCAAGCTGAAACCGGTGGTCGAGATTCAGTTCTTCGACTACATCTGGCCGGCGATGATGCAGATGCGCGACGAGATGTCCATGCTGCGCTATCGATCGGGCAACACGTTTTCCTGCCCGATGGTCATTCGCGTGCCGATCGGCGGCTACCTGCGCGGCGGCGGGCCGTACCACAGTCAGTCAGGCGAAAGCATCTTCGCGCACTGCCCGGGCATTCGCATCGCGTACCCGTCGACCGCGCAGGACGCGGCGGGTCTGCTGCGCACGGCGATTCGCTGCGACGATCCGGTGCTGTTCCTCGAGCACAAGCACCTGTATCGCCAGACCTATAACAAAGGGGAGTATCCCGGGAAGGACTTCATGATCCCGTTCGGCCGGTCCCACCTGCGCCGCGACGGCGATCACGTGCTGGTGATCACGTGGGGCGCGCTGGTGCAGCGCTCGCTGCTGGCCGCGCAGCAGGCGGAGAAGGATCACATCAGCGCCGCCGTGCTGGATCTGCGGACGATCGTGCCGTACGACTGGGAGACGATCGCGGCGCACGTCAAGCGGACGAACCGCGTCGTGATCGCGCACGAGGATCAGGTGATGTGCGGGTTCGGCGCTGAAATCGCCGCGCGCATCGGCGGCGAACTCTTCGAGCATCTCGATGCGCCGGTCAGGCGCGTCGGCGCGCTCAACACGCCGGTCGCTTACTGCCCTGACCTCGAAGAAGCCATCCTGCCGCAATCCGCAGACGTGCTGAAAGCCATTCGCGAAACCGCGAGGTACTGATGTAGGGCGGGTCCTTCCGGACCCGCCGGCGCGCCGGGTCCAAACCGCCTCCGCCAAGGCTGCGGCGGTCCCTTTCCTGCCTCAATGATCACTGCGACCCATCTCACGCGGCAGTTCGGCGCACGCACGGTCGTCGACGATGTGTCGTTCGAGGTCGCGGGCGGCGAAATCGTCGCGCTGCTCGGACCCAACGGCGCGGGCAAGACGACCACGCTTCGCATGCTGGCCGGCCTGATTGAGCCGACGACGGGTTCGGTGACGATTGGCGGCGTCGCGCTCACGCGGGCCACGGGCGCGACGCTGCGTCGGCGCGTCGGCTTTCTCACCGAGTCGCCGGGCCTGTGGGATCGCCTGACGGTTCGAGAGAATCTCCGGACCTACGCGGGACTGTACGGCCTGACGTCCGCCGAGCGCGCCATCGATCGCGTGCTTGACGCGCTGGAGTCGCGCGATTGCGATTCGACACGCGCCGCCGAGCTGTCGAAGGGCATGCGGCAGAAGGTGGCGCTCGCGCGGGCGCTGTTGCACGAGCCCGACGTGCTCCTGCTCGACGAGCCGACCGCGGGACTCGAGCGTCGATCGGCCCGCCGCCCTTCGACAGCGGTTGACGACAGGACGAATGACGATACGCGTCATCGGCGAGGGATCGGCGTTTCGCTCGACCGTTCAGGCGTTCGATGCGTCAGCGGCGACAGACGGCGCAGCGTTGACGCTGCATCTGCCCGATCCCGATCGCCAGACGCCCGCGTTGATCGCGGCGCTGGTCGGCGCGGGAGCGCGGATTCTCGAGGTGCGGGCCGAGACATCGGCGCTCGAAGAGGCGTACTTGAGGCTTGTGGGGCGGGAAAGGCGGGTGGGGAAAAAATGACGTTCACGCGGATTCGAACGCTCGTTGCAAAGGAGTGGCTGGACCTTGCGCGCAATCGCGCGGCGCTCGTGCCGGTGGCGCTCGTGACGTTGATGTCCGTCGCGTTGCCGCCGGCTCTCGTGATCGTGATTCCGCGGCTGACCGGCCGCACGCTCGCGGACGATGCGGACCTCGTCCGGGTGGCCATGTCGGCGGGGCTTCACGGCGAGTTGTCGATCGAGGCGCGCGTGCAGCTCTTCATGTTTCAGCAGTTTCTGATGTTGCTTCTGCTGACGCCGGCGACGGGCGCGATGGCGCTGGCGGCGCACAGTGTGGTTGGAGAGAAGCAGGCCCGCACGCTCGAGCCGCTGCTGGCGACACCGATCACGACGTGGGAGTTGCTCGTCGCCAAAGTCCTTGGAGCGCTGATGCCGACGCTCACGATCTCCGGCATCGGGCTGCTGCTGTTTTTCGCCGGCATCGCCGCGATGGCGGCGCCCGGCGTCATGCCCGCGATGCTCTCGTGGCGAACCGTGCTCTTGATCGTCGTCGTGGGCCCGACCGTGGCGCTCGCGTCGCTGCAGTCGGCCATCGTCGTTTCGTCGCGCGTGAACGATGCGCGGACGGCGCAACAGTTCAGCGTCCTGATCATCATTCCCCTCACCGCGATTCTTGTCGCGCAATTCACGGGCGCGCTGTGGCTGTCGGCGACGGCGCTGGGCTTCATCGGGCTCGGACTCTTCGGCGCATGGATTCTGCTGACGCTGCTCAGCGTGGCGATGTTTGAACGGGAGTCAATTCTGACGAGGTGGAAATAGGTGCGGGTGCTGGGTGCGTGGTGCTGGGTGCTGAGTGCCGTGCGGGGTGCTGGGTGCAGGGTGCTGTGCCGAGTGCGAGGTGCCAGGTGCTGGCTCGACGATTGCACCAAGTCAGCGCGTGGTTGCGCGGCGTTATCAAGATCTGGTGGCGTGGCAGCTTGCTAATCAGCTCAAGCAGCAGAACAATCGGTCGGCCCACGGAGTTGAACCGACTTGTTGTTTGGGCGCTGGAACGAGCATAGCGGTTTTGGTATCGTTGCAAGCAGACAGGATCTCACCATGAAGAACTTCACGGCGGTCATCGAGCGAGACGCCGACACGGGGCTTTACGTGGGCTGGGTCCCGGGCTTTCCTGGAGCACACAGCCAAGGCGAGACGCTCGACGAGTTGCGGTCGAATCTCCAAGAAGTTGTCGAGATGCTTCTGGAGGAGGGCGACCCCAGACTCGAAAGCGAGTTCATCGGGACTCAGACCGTCGAAGTCGCGTAGCTCGTGGCGAAGCCGCCGGTTCTCAAGCCTCGCGAGGTCGTCGCGCTTCTCGCACGATTGGGGTTCGCGGAAGTCCGGCAGCGAGGCTCTCACCGACAGTTCGACATACCGACGGTCGCGGGACCACAGTACCGTTTCATCAGGGACGCGACATTTCGCCGACACTGCTTCGTCAGATCGCCAAAGACATCGGCCTATCAGTCGAGGACTTGCTCGCGGCACAACCAAGCGAGCGCCCGAACGCCGCGCTGCAGCTGACGACCGATGAAGCCGCCGCGTCAAAGAAACCGTTCACACCCGGCGGCGGGTGAGCGCCAGCGTTGGACGGACCTGCACGAGGAGCGACCCGTGAGGAGAACCTCATGAAGCGCCGCGATTCCATCGTCGGGGAGCTGCACAAGCTGCGTGAGCGGATCGGTCGGGCCCACGACTTCGACGCCGACCGAATCGCGGCGACGATTCGGCGACACGAAGAAGAACGCGGCCGCGGCGATGTTCGCGTGGCACCGAGGCGGGCGGGACGTCAGAAGAAAGCCTCGTAAACCACACGGGGCCCATCCGCTCGGCACTTAACACGCCCGCCAGCGACGCTTTTGCGCGATGGGCAGTTTCGCGAGAATTGAAGACCCTGGGCCGTTTGGCTACACTCCAGCGACAATCAGCTGGACGCAGTTACCGAGTTGGCCCGACTTGTTGTAGCCCGCTTGAGCACGAGTCGAGAATCAGCCAAACTGCGAAAACTGCGACGTAATGGCGACGGACCGAAGAATTCCTGACGATGCTCTGGATTTTATTCGGCGTTGCATTCGAGAACGCAAGGTCTATTGGACGTACCATGTGAACATGCGGCTGGTCGGGCGCCACATATCGCCGGATAAGGTTTTCGGAGCGGTAGA
>JACPZV010000161.1 GCA_016195295.1 Acidobacteriota bacterium | reverse complement strand
CGTATGAGGGCGTCATGGTCACCGTCAACATGCACGAAGCCAAGACCCAGCTCTCGAAGCTGGTCGATCGCGCCGTCAAGGGCGAGACGTTCGTCATCGCCAAGGCCGGCAAGCCGCTGGTGAAGGTGGCGGCACTCGATGCCCCCAAAGCGCCGCGGCGGCTGGGATTCCTGGCGGGCGAGATCGCCGTGCCCAAGGATTTCGACCGCATGGGCGACGCCGAGATCGCGGCGCTGTTCGGGCGCGGCGTGTGAAGCTCCTGCTGGACACGCAGATCCTGTTGTGGGCGGCCGGCCAGCCCGAGCGGCTCTCCGCGGCAGCGCGTCGGCTCCTGAACAACCAGCGCAACGAACTCCTCTTCAGCGCTGCCAGCTTGTGGGAGATCGCCATCAAGAACACGCTGGGCCGCGCCGACTTCCGGGTCGAGCCCCGTCAGCTGCGCCGCGGGTTGCTCGATAACGGGTACGTCGAGCTTCCGGTGACCAGCGAGCACGCGGTGAACGTGGACGGCTTGCCTCCGCTCCATAAAGATCCGTTCGACCGTATGCTGCTCGCCCAGGCCATCAGCGAGGGCATCACCCTCCTCACCGGCGATTCGCACCTGGCGCGCTACCGCGGGCCGGTGCGCAAGGTGTAACCGACTTGAACGTGCCTGCCCGGCAGTCAGCGGGGATACGGTTCGCCGCGTCCTGAAGGAGGTTGAGACGGAAGAAATTGGTCGAATGTGTCGGACGTGGACCTCGCCCGCTGGCGCCGGCTGCCGGAGCGGATGGAGTCAGCGTCGAAAGAGGGTATAACCTCAAAGAGAGGGTAAAAGAGGAGGCAATTCCCCCGGCCGCGTGAATCTCGCAAATGAGGACGACGCAACGCTTCCCATCCTTGCGACAGGCTGCCGCTGCCTTCACCAGCTTCGACAATCACGACGCATCGGACACCAACGCCATCGTGCGATTGCGCATCGGGAAACTGCGACGTGTCGTCGGATGACCTTCCGGGAACTGCGACACGACCAGATGATCGCGCATCAGCCGCTCTTGAAGGCCGCGATGCTTCGTGGGGTACGGATTCAAACACGTCTCGCACGCTGCCGGCAGGGATCAGGTCGAACGACGCCATTGAGGCACCGACGCTCACGTTCTAAGGACTGCTGGCGGTGTGCGACGAGGGTTGTCTGGGTGCACATCGACCAAAAGAACTGTGGCTGTAGCCGGCCCGCCCAGGTGTATAACGGTGCCCATCCGTCGGCCGTATTCACTACTGCAATCATGGAGTCAACGATGTCCAAATTGATTCGACGCTCGATTCCTGCGGTCGCGGCGATTGCGATTGGCGCTGTAGGCATTATCTGGTGGACCGCTGGCGCGCACGGCCAGTCGGCCGGCATGCCTAGCACGAAGAACGGTGACTGGACGCACTACACCGCGGACGTGCGCGGGTCGAAGTACTCGCCCCTCGACCAGGTGAACGCCGCGAACTTCAACAAGCTCGAGGTCGCGTGGCGCTTCAAGACGGACAACCTCGGCACGCGCCCCGAGTTCAAACTCGAAGGCACGCCGCTCGCCATCCGCGGCACGCTCTACGTGACCGCCGGCACGCGCCGCTCCGTCGTCGCGCTGGACGGCAAGACCGGCGAGCTCATCTGGTCCCACAGCTACCGCGAAGGCAACCGCGCCGCGATCGCGCCGCGACAGCTCTCCGGCCGCGGCGTCTCGTACTGGACCGACGGCAAAGGCGACGAGCGCATCCTCTACGTCACAACCGGCTATCGGCTGATCGCGCTCAACGCGAAGAATGGATCGATGGTCCAGTCGTTCGGCGACGGCGGCGTCGTCGATCTCAAGAAAGGCGCGGTCTTCGGCAAAGGCCAGCAGATCGATCTGGAGACGGGCGAGATCGGCCTCCACGCCACGGCAACGGTCGCGAAGGACGTCGTTCTCGTCGGGTCATCCTTTAAAGAAGGCACGCAGGTCGTCACGCACAACAACACCAAAGGCATTGTCCGCGCCTTCGACGTGCGGACCGGCAAGCTGCTGTGGACGTTCCACACGATTCCGCGGCCGGGCGAGTTCGGTAACGACACGTGGGAAAACGAATCATGGGCGACGAACGGCAACGCCGGCGTCTGGACGCAAATCACGGTCGACGAAGAGCTCGGCCTCGTCTACCTGCCGGTCGAAGATCCCACTTCAGATCAGTACGGCGGCCATCGCCCCGGCAACAACCTCTTCGGAGACAGTCTGGTCTGCGTCGATCTGAAAACCGGCCAGCGCAAGTGGCACTTCCAGGTCGCGCACCATCCGATCTGGGACTACGATCTTTCTTCCGCCGCGATCCTCGCGGACATCACGGTCAACGGCAAAGCGATCAAAGCGGTCGCGCTGCCGAGCAAGGAAGCGTTCCTCTACGTCTTCGATCGCGTGACGGGCCAGCCGGTGTGGCCGATCGAAGAGAAGCCCGTGCCGCAGTCCGACGTCCCCGGCGAGAAGACGTCGCCGACGCAGCCGTTCCCGACGAAGCCGCCGGCCTACGCGCGGCAAGCGGTCACGGTCGACGAGCTGATCAACTTCACGCCCGCGCTCCGCGCCGAGGCGCTCGAGGCGGTCAAGATGTACCGCATGGGACCGATGTTCCTGCCGGCGGTCGTGAGTAAAGTCGGCGGACCGCTCGCGGCGATCACGATCGGCACGCTCGGCGGCGGCACGAACTGGCCCGGCGGGTCGTACGATCCGGAGACGCACACGGTGTACGCGTCGGCGGCGAACGCCGGCGTCTCGCCGCTCGGCCTTGTCGAACCGCCGGCGGGATTCTCGGACATCAGATACGTCGCCGGCGTCGCCGGACGCGAGTTCCGCATCAACGAAGGCCCAGGCTTCGGCAGCGCCGCCGATGCGCCGAAGGTGAGCGTCAGCCAGCAGAAATTGCAGAACCTGGGTGTCGCGCCCGCAGCTGCGCCGGCTGGACGCGGTGCCGCACCGGCAGCAGGAGCTCCG
>JACPZV010000160.1 GCA_016195295.1 Acidobacteriota bacterium | reverse complement strand
CTGGGTGCTTCTTCAAGCCGCCGATGGTCAGTAGGGCGGGTCCTTTGGACCCGCCTGACATCATCGGCTCACGAGTACCGGAAAGATACTTCTTCGGATCGGCGGTGAACTTCGCGACGCAGCCGTTCGAGCAGAAGTAGTAGGTCGTCCCGTCGTGATCGACGGCGCCCGCGGCGCGCGCGGGGTCGACCGTCATGCCGCAGACGGGGTCGAGCGCCATCCTCTAATAGTACGCGTTTACATCAGGCCCGGCAGATGCTGGCGGCTTCTTCAACGCTTGGCCGCCGGCGGGGTCCTCGGACGCGGGCGCGCCGGCGAGAGCAGATGCGCGGCGGTCGTGAACCGCGGCTCGATATCGACCGGCACGGCTTTCAAACCGTCCAGCGCCTTCTGCACGGGCGGCCGCACGACGCCCAGCCGCTCGCCGAGCGCCTTCGCTTTTGCGTAGTCGCCTTCGGCTTGAATCGTCATGATGTCGCGCGTCAGCGCCGCGATCCCGTCCTTGACCTTCGCGAGGTTCACGGCGAAGGTGCCGTCGGGTTGCGCGACAAATCCACCCTGGTCGAGCAGCGAGTTCAACTGGACCGCGATTCCCTTGCCGTGTGCCTCGTTCACGCCGAATCGGATCGAACGGAAAGACGAGGCGAGAAAGGTCGTGTAGAGTGACCGCTCGAGCGATTTCGGCAGCACGCCCTTGTCGATCATGTGCTGGATGGCGAACAGCGCCGAGATGTCCGCCTTCGCTTCCTCGAGGAAGCTGTAGGTCTCCTTCAGTTCCTGCCGCACCGTCGTCTGGCGTCCACCGACCGCGATGCCGTGGGGCCCGAGGCCGTGCATCAGCTCGTGCACGACGATGTGCGTGAAGAAGGCCTCGAAGGAGAGATCCTTCTGATCCGTCGGCGCGAGGACGCTCTTCGAGATCGGCGTCAGCGTCTTGGCGAACTTCGCGTCCTGGACGTTTTTCAGCATCACGCGCTTCGCGCCCTTCTCGCGAATCACGCGCTCGTCGTTCGGGAGGTTGAACGCCGCGGTCTGCACGCCGCGGTTGCCGTCGCCGGCCGCGTAGATCTCGTTGACGACCACGATGGGCGCCATGCCGCCGAGCCTCGGATTGCGGTACTTCGGATCGATCGGCAGGTGATCTTCGATGTCCTGGAGCTCGGAAGCGAACTTCTGAAGCTTCGCGGTCTCGCCCTCGTCCTGCACGGTGATGTAGGACTCGAAGGCCGCCTTGTAGTTGAACAGCTCGTCTTCGTACACCTCGTAGGGCCCGATCGTCGGCTCGATGACGCCCTTGATCTCCATCCACGCGACGTCGCTTTCGTAGTAGTCGTTCGTCAGGAACGCGTCGGCGCGCTTTTCGAGAAACGTCTTCAGCGTGGGCTCAGTGGTCAGCGCCGCCGCTTCGCGCAGCAACCCGGCCGCGCGTGTGAGCTCACCCTGGTACTCGACGTTGTACGGCACGATGCTGTAGCCGTTCGGCGCGCCGGTCGCGTTGCGAATGACGGTGAAAAAGCTCGTGACGCGAGGCCGCGCGTTCTCCGGCAGCGACTGCACCCACTTCTCGAGATCGGCTTTGGAGATTCCCGGCGGGTAATAGTTCGCGCCTTCCGGTTTGGGCGGCGCGCCGGGGACGAAGGGCTCGTGATGGTCGAGCCGCGACCACGGGCCTTTGTTGATGAGGAAGTAGTGCAGCCGCGCGCGGCCTTCCGGCGACTGGTCGCGCGCCAGATCCATGAGCATCGCCTCGTTGCCGGCCCAGACCTGCCGCAGGAACAGCCCGTCGATGATCTTGGAGGCTTCGATCAGCTTGGCGAGGACCTGGCGGTCCGCCGCGGACAGCTTCGACACGTCCGCGCCGATGTCGGTCGGCGCGAAGCGGGACGCCATGCGCTGCAGCTTCAATGTGTCGGACACCGGCGTCTCCTGAAGGGCCGCGAGCGGCGCGCAGCACAAGACCACGAGCGCCGCCGGGAAAAACTTGAAGGGCATTTTCAGTAGTCTACACTTGGTGGCGAGAGGTCAGCCCCAAGGGAAGTCACCAGCTCCGGGAGTACATCCACGTCAGTCCCGGTCGTCCGATAGTTGATCACGCACGCTCGCAACCAGAACGTCTCGTCAATGATCGTGCTGGACACGAAGACGCGTCCATCGAGTTGAAGTCGCTGCAGCAGTCTCTCATTGATCTCGTTGAGCCTGGATCGATTGGCGCGCAAACCCGCGGGCGCGTACCTGAAGCAGACAATGCTCAGACGCTGCGGCGTGAACAATTGAAGATCGGGTGATCGGCGCACCCGTTCCGCCAACCGATCCGCCATCGAGAGGTCGTGCTCGATCGCGGCCTTGTAGCCCGAGAGGCCATGGTGCTTCACGCACATCCAGACTTTCAGTGCGCGAAACGACCGAGTCTGCTGGAAGCCGAATTCGCTCAGCCACGGCGGGCCACCCACGCCGGTGGCGCTACCGTCTGTGCGGAGGTACGGCGGCACGAGGCTGAATGCCTGACGCATGGCGTCCGCATCGCGAATCAGCACGAGGCCGGCCTCGACCGGGACGTAGAGCCACTTGTGGGGATCGAGCGCCAAACTGTCACTTCGTGCCAAGGCTGCCAATTCGGTGGAATAGCGCGAGCTCAGAATGGCAGGCGCGCCGTATGCCCCGTCGACGTGCAGCCACACCCGGTGTCGTTCGCAGATGTCTGCCAGGTCGCCAATCGGGTCGATGGCTCCGGTGTTGACCGTTCCCGCACTGGCGATCACGGCCATTGGAATGCATCCGTTGGCCTCGTCCACCGCCAGTGCGGTTTCCAGCGAGGAAGGCAACATTCGCAAGTTCGCATCGTGCGCGACGATGCGGATGTTCTCGCTGCCTAACCCCAGCAACTCAATGGCCTTTTGCGTGCACCCGTGCCCCTCGGCGGTCTTATAGACGACGATGCGGGCGTGCGGCTCCTGCAGACCCTTCGCGCGAATGTCGAAGCCCACCTTGACGTGCCGCGCGACGGCAAGCGCTGTCAGTGAGGCCATCGATCCGCCGCTGACGAGCAGACCCATGCTGCCGCGCGGGAATCCGAACAGGCGTGTGAACCACTGGACGACTTGACGCTCAACGAAGACGGCCGCGTGATTTCCGCCGGCGCAGCTGGGGTTCATGGCAGCCGCCAACGCGTCAGCAAAAATACCGATGACGGCAGGGGGCGAGTTCACCCAGCCAAAGAACCGCGGATGACCATTGCCGAAGGGGTACGGCTCGATCTGTCGCGCGAACTCGTCCAGGACCTCCATGGCGGGCCGGCCATCTTCGGGCAGGGTACCGTCGAGCAACTGCCGCTGCAGATCAGCCGGCACGGGTCGAAACACCGGTCGCTCGGGCAGCTCGGTGAGATGCTGGGCAATGAGGTCCACGACGCGGTAGCCGAAGGCTCGAATTTCATCCCGCGTCCAGTCGTGGATCGCCGGTCTGTCGCTCGCCATCAACGGGAATCCTTTGGTCGCACGACCCGGAGACGTACCGCCCGATGCCGTGTGCCGGACGGGTCGCCTAAGACATCCATCGCAAGGTAGTACACGCACGGGATACGACGGCTGTTGTTCTTGAAGCCGTGCTCACAGTCGCCGTCGTAATAAATGCTGTCGCCCGCGTGCAACTCGTAAGGGACGCCATTGAGTGTGAGCAACAGCGAACCCTTCTCAACGGCGACGTATTCGCGCGACCCCCGCGCGTGGGCCAGAAACAGTCCCGCATCAACTCCCGGGCCAAGCGTGGTGCGCATGAATTCGAATTCCACACCCTTCAGGACGGGTGACAGAATGCGTCGCTCCCAGCCGGCCGCGTCGCGTGCAACCTGTTGTTCGTCCGCGCGCAGCGGGATGACACTCGCACGCCTCTCGTTGTCCACCAGCCGCGACAGGCTGGTATCGAGCGCCGTCGCGATCCGGTCCAAAACGAGCACCGTGGGTGCCTTCGTGCCGCGCTCGATCGCCGACAGCATGCTCCGGCTGACGCGGGCGCGCGCGCTCAGCGCCTCGAGCGTCAGGCGGCGCCGTAATCGCTCGGCGCGGACGCGATGGCCAAGGGCGTTGAGTTTGAGGGGAGGGGCGTCGGACGGCCGGGCAGGGAGCGGCATCGATTCCACTATAGTAGACCTCGGGATACTATAGTGTCAACAGGTGCAGTGCAGCCCCTTCCATCAATGCACGCCGCGCGACATCTGCAGCGCGGCGGGATCAGCACCCAGGCGACGAATCGCCTTCTCCCACAGCTGCTCCGCCGGCGTGTTGAAGATCAGATCGCGATCGACGTCGCCCATCAGCCACGCGGACTGTTCGAGCTCGGCTTCGAGCTGTCCAGGGCCCCAGCCCGAGTAGCCCACGATGAGCCGCGCCATTGACGGCGGCGACGGCTGCAGCAGCCGGCGCAGCATGTCGGGCGACGCGGACAGATAGAGGTGATCGGCGATTCGCATTCCGCTCAGTTCTTCCTCTTCGTCCGGTTCCTGCCCGACGAGAATCCAGCTGCGCTCGGGCTCGACCGGACCACCCACCCACAACTGCAGCTCCCGGTCGGTCGAGACCGGCGGGTCCAGGTTCACGGTGACCGTCCCCGTCGTCAGCAGCGGCCGGTTGACGACGAGCCCGAAGGCGCCTTCGTCGTTGTGCCGGCAGAGCAACACGACCGTGCGTTGGAAGTTGGGATCCGTCATCTGCGGCATCGCGAGGAGGAACACGGGCGCGAGCGAACAGGCCATCACAGAGATTCTAGCGCGGCGGCGACGTTCCGGCGCAGCCCCTGCAGCTTCGTCCGCTGCATCGCGCTGCCGTCGAGCGCAGCCCCGAGCTCCGCGTCGCTTCGCCGCGATAACGTCAGCAGATCGACCCTATCCCACGCCGGCCGGGGCTGCCAGGCCGGGTCATCCGATCGCGGCGCGACGGCATTCCAGGGACAGACTTCCTGACAGATGTCGCACCCGTACACGTGCGATCCGATCGCCGCGCGATCCTCTTTCTTCAGGTCGCCGCGCAGCTCGATCGTGAGATAGGAGATGCAGCGCGTCGAGTCCAGGACGCCGGGCGCGACGATGGCGTGCGTCGGACAGGCGTCGAGGCACAGCGCGCACGTGCCACATTGATCGAGCGATGGCGCGTCCACGTCGAGTGCGAGGCTGCAAATGATTTCGCCGAGGAAGATCCACGATCCGAGCGCGGGATTGATGACGCACGTGTTCTTGCCGATCCACCCGACGCCGGCGTACTGCGCGTAGACGCGCTCCTGGATGGGACCGGTGTCCACGTACGCGCGCGCGTCGAACGGCTCGGGTGAGGACGCGCGCATCCATGCGAGCAGCGCCTCGAGTCGCGCGCCGATCACGTCGTGGTAGTCGTCGCCCCACGCGTAGCGCGCGATCCGCGCGCGATTCGCATCCTTGCACTCCGTCGAGTACGGGCGGTCCGTGTTGTAGACGGTCGCGGTGACGATGACCGTGCGCGCGGAAGCGACAACGTGGCGAACGTCCGCGCGCCGATCGGCGGAGCGATGGAGGTAGGCCATCTCGCCCGCGTAGCCGCGGTCGAGCCATTCGCGGAAGAAGCTCAGTTCAGGATGCGCAGCGGCGGGCGCGATGCCGCACGCGTCGAAGCCCAGCTCGCGCGCTCGCTTTTTGATCTGAGCTGATGTCACCACACTTGGCACTGAAATGCAGACGGGTGGCCACGAAACCACGAAGGCACGAAGAAGAAAAAAGTAGTACTCATCTCACTCTTCTTCGTGTTTTCGTGTTTTCGTGGCAACCGTCAGCGCTTCGTCCCGACCAGTTGACGGAGGACGTACGGCAGGATGCCGCCATGTTGGAACGCGACCAACTCTTCCGGCGTGTCGATCCGCGTGACGGCCTTGAACTCGACGATCTTGCTATCGTCGCCGTGCGCTTTCACCGTCACGAGACCGCGCGGCGCGAGTCCCTGCGCGATGCCCGTCAATTCGTACCGCTCGCGTCCGGTCAGGCCGAGCGTCGCGGCGGTCGCGCCGCTCTGGAATTGCAGCGGCAGGACGCCCATGTTCACGAGATTGCTGCGGTGAATGCGCTCGAAGCTCTCGGCGATGACCGCCTTCGCGCCGAGCAGCGCGGTCCCCTTCGCCGCCCAGTCGCGCGACGATCCTGATCCGTACTCTTTGCCGGCGATGACGAGCAGCGGGACGCCGGCGTCCTTGTACTTCATCGCGGCGTCGTAGATCGTCACCACCTCGCCGCCCGCCT
>JACPZV010000159.1 GCA_016195295.1 Acidobacteriota bacterium | reverse complement strand
GCGACGCTTCGACAAACGCTTCGTCGCGTGCACCGACGCCGAGCGGCGAAAGATTCTCGACGACATCGCGTTCCCCAACAGCGCCCCGAAGTCGCTCCGCAACGCCGTGGCCTTCTTCAGCAGCTTCCGCGATCTGACGGCGAGCGGATTCTGGACCACAAAGGTCGGCATAGCCGACCTCCAATATCAAGGCAATGTATTCGTAGCGGAGTGGAATGGTTGTCCGGAAGAGGTGATGCGGAAGCTTGGTATTGCGGAGTGAGGATTGCGGAATGCGGATTGGGGACCGCGAGAAACCAGTCCTAATCCGCCAATCGCCAATCAATCAACAATCCTCCGCAATCCGCATTCCTCACTCCGCAATTTTCATCGGCTACTACCCCGGGCGGTCTTGATAGACGTAACGAATATCCTGACCAACTGTTCGGCCTCGTCAAGGAGCGCGGCGATTCTATCCTGGGCCACAATGCGCGCGTCGACCATCAGTTCCAGCCAGTACCGTGTCTCGTCGGCTTCTTCTTCGGCTGTTGTCATCTTCGCAATGAAGTCCGCCCTCGACTTCGCTCGGCATGATGCACGATAGTTCGCGCCCACTGATGTGCCGCTTTTCAAGAGTTGACGCACCAGAATCGCGGTCGTTGTGTTGACGGGCAACGTGCCGGTGAACTTCACGATCTCGACGGCAAAGGCTTTGGTCCGGGGCTTCAACTCGTGTGCGGTCATGCGCGGACCCCTAGCAAACGCCGGGCCGAGGGGGCCCGTGCGATTTTCCTGCGCATTTTTGATCTCGCCGCCGCGGGGTACGGACATTCTTCAACCCTTCGCGCGGCCAGGAGTTGCATAATCTGCAACCATGAAGCTTCGCGGTCTCCTCGTAATCAGCGCTCTCTCGATTGCCACGATTGCGCAATCGTCTCTGCAATCCGCAATCCGCACTCCTCAATCCGCAATGTCATGGCGCGTCCTCTTCGACGGAACGTCTCTCGATCAGTGGCGCGGGTACAAGAGCGACACCGTGCCCACAGGTTGGCGCATCGAACACGGCACGCTTGCGAAGGACAAGCCGGTCGCCGACATCGTCTCAAGAGATGAGTTCGGCGATTTCGAGCTCTCGATGGACTGGAAGATCGGCGCCGCGGGCAACAGCGGGATCTTCTATCGCGGCACCGAGGAGTACGACCACATCTACTGGAGCGCGCCGGAGTACCAGCTGCTCGACGACATCAACGGCGCGGACAACAAGACGCGCCTCACCTGCGCGGGCGCGGCCTACGCCGTCTACCCCTCGCCCGAAGGACATCTCAAGCCGGTCGGCGACTGGAACACCGCGCGCATCGTCGCGCGAGACGCGCACGTCGAGCATTGGCTCAACGGCGTCAAGCTGCTCGAGTACGAGCTCGGGAGCCCCGACTGGGAGGCCAGAGTGAAGGAGAGCAAGTTCGCCGCGTGGCCGAACTACGGCCGTGCGAAACGCGGACACATCGCCATGCAGGGCGATCATGCCGGGAGTTTGGCCTTTAGAAACATCAGAATCCGTGTCATTGCGGATTGAGGATTGCGGAATGCGGAGTAGAGACCGCCAAAACGCAATCACGCAATCACGCAATCACCACTCAATCCGCAATCAATCCGCAATCCGCACTCCTCAATCCGCAATAAAGAGGGCCGCATGACCAAGCGCAATCTCTCCCGACGAAAGTTCATCACCGACACGGCCATCACCGGCGCCGGGATCGCCGTCGTGCCGCGGCACGTACTCGGGCGCGGCCTGACGCCCCCGAGCGACACGCTGAACATCGCCGCCGTCGGCGTCGGCGGCCAGGGCCGCAGCAATCTCGAGAATCTCGCGAGCGAGAACATCGTCGCGCTCTGCGATGTGGACTGGGAGTACGCCAACAAAGGCTTCGATCAGCTCCCGGCCTACATCAAGAGCCAGCAGGAGCGCCTCGACTGGCCGGCCGACACACCTCGGCTCAACACGCAGGGCCGGCCGATTCCGCCGCTCACGGCGATCGAGCGCGAGCGGCTGCGCGTCGAGATCGCGCGCGTGACGCGGCTGAGGAACGAGCATCTGCCGCGCGCGAAGCGCTACCAGGACTATCGCGAGATGCTCGACCGGCAGAAAGACATCGACGCGGTCGTCGTCGCGACGCCGGATCACATGCACGCCACGATTGCGCTCGCGGCGATGGATCTCGGCAAGCACGTGTACGTGCAGAAGCCGCTGTGCTGGTCGGTCGCCGAGGCGAGACAGCTCGCGCGCCGGGCAAGGGAGACGAAGCTCGCGACGCAGATGGGCAATCAAGGTCACTCGTTCGACGAGGCGCGGACCGCGGTCGAGTACGTGCGGGCCGGCGCCATCGGCGAGGTGCGCGAGGTCCACGTCTGGACGAATCGTCCGCTCGGCTACTGGCCGCAGGGCATTCCGCGGCCCGAGATGCGTACGCCGCCTGCCGACGGACTTGGATTTCGCTGGAACGGCCCTGGGATCGAAGCGCGGCTCGCGAGCGCGATGGCCGGCACCTATCCGAAACCAGGATCGCTCAACTGGGATCTCTTCCTCGGCATCGCGCCTGCCGTCGAGTATCACCCGGTCTATCACCCGTTCAACTGGCGCGGCTGGGTGGATTGGGGCGTCGGCGCGATCGGCGACATGGGCGCGCACCTGATCGATCACGCGATGTGGGCGCTCGATCTCGGCTACCCGACGACGATCGAGACCGTCTCGACGCCCTTCAACGGCGTCTGCTTCCCGCACGCGACGATGACGATGTACGAATTTCCGGCGCGCGGCGGCAAGCCGCCGGTCAAGCTGACGTGGTACGACGGCGGGCTGCTGCCGCCGAAGCCGATCGAACTCGGCCCTGGAAACAATGACGAGCTGAACAAAGGCGGCGGCGCGCTGCTCGTCGGCAGCAAAGGCAAACTGCTGCACGACACTTACGGTCTGAAGCCGCGCCTGCTGCCGCGGTCGCTGCACGACTCGTTCGGCGCGCCCGCGCGGAAGCTCGCGCGAATCCCGAACGAGAGCCACGAGATGAACTGGGTGGACGCCGCGAAAGGCAAGACAACCGCGTCATGTCCGTTCGAGTACGCGGCGCAACTGACCGAAGTGATGCTGCTCGGGATCGTCGCGCTGCGCGCCGGAAAGAAAATCGAGTACGACGCGGCGAACATGCGCGTCGTGAATGTGGCTGAAGCGAATCAGTTCCTGTCGCGGGAGCCGAGGGCGGGGCGATCGTTGTAGAGATTGCAGATTTCAGAATCCAGATTTCAGCTTGCGGATGCGGACAATCGTGGATCTTCTCAGCGGGCTTACGCCCGTTCTCACCACTATCGTAGGCGGCCTGATCGGGTTCTTAGCCGCGCGCATGATGTGGGAGATTCAGGAGACCCGGCGTCGGAAAAGTGTTGCGCAGGCCTTTCTCCTCGAACTTGGCTCTCTTGAAAGAATGCTTGCCGGTTTTGCAAGGGTCCTCCAGTCACCGCCAGGAGGCAGCCAGGTGAGAATCGAGTCACCGCTCTATCCGTCCTACGGCCTTTACTACACCCTCCAGAAGGACCTCTTCTCGCTGTCGCCCGAGTTGTCCGGACCGCTCTTTCAGTTTTATCTGAGGATCCTTGAAGCGGATCGGCTTCGCGAATTCTCACCAACGGATCCAAGGTTTGCTTTGATGCAGGACGGCGTTCGTTCAGCCCTTGCGAGTGCTGTAAGCCAACTGCCAGACTTGAAGGTGCGCCTCTCACGCGAAATCGGCCGCAGCGCTGCTCTTTAAGCAGAGAGCGAGCATGCCCAACAGAGGTTGTCCGACTCCCTCGAGTTTGGCGACACGCTCGACGAGTTCGTCAGCCAATTCCCGTCGGTTACGCGCGAGCAAGCCGTCGCCGCGTTAGAACTGGCGCGCGACGCGCTGTTGACCAGTATGCGTGCTACTTGAAGGGCACGTACCACGAACTCCGAGTAGGTAACTCGTTGGCCTCGCGCGGGACGACGGTAAGATCGCCACGTGATTTTGCCGAACGCGGACCGGGCGGAAATCGACCCCGAGAAACTTCGCGGATACCTGCTTTCGCCAACGCATCCAGTTGGCCGGTTCAAAGCGCGATTCTTCGCCGCGCTTGGCTATTCGGCCGACGAATGGCAGACGCTGGAGGGCGACCTCCGGATCCAGCATCTGAGTCAGGACGCCGAACCGGGCGCGCCCACGCAGTACGGCCAGCCGTTCACGATTCGAGCTATCCTGAGAGGACCGAACGGCGAATCGGCTCCTGTGGTGAGTATCTGGTTCGTTCGGGCACCCGGCGTGGTGCCGCACTTCGTGACCGCATATCCAGGAGACGTCCAGTGACGCTGCACCCTCTTGACGTGGTGGTTCTCGTCCACGATCTTCCCACGCACGGCCTCAGAAGCGGCGACCTCGGCGCGGTTGTGGAGGTGTACGGTCCAGACGCGATCGGCGTGGAATTCGTCGCGGCGTCAGGCCGCACGCAAGCGCTCGTCACGCTTCAACCGCGGGATCTTCGACACGCAGGCGACAACGATTTGGTTGCGGTTCGCCCGTCGGCTTCATCAACGAATCGGAGCGATGTCTAGCGTCGGCAGAGCGAGACGAAATCCACAGGCCGACTCGAACGCCATGCGCATTGAGTACGAGTTCGATTACTCACGCGCCAAGCCGAATCGGTTCGCGGCTCAGATGGATCGGCCGGCCGTAGCCGTCGTCCTCGAACCTGACGTCGTCTCAGTGTTTGGTTCGTCCGCCAGGGTCAACGCCCAACTCCGGTCGATTATCGCGGCGCGTACAACCAAGAGACGGTCGTCGCGAGTACGGAGCCATCGCCGCAAAGCGGGCTAGCACGGTTGCAGTTGACAGCGGCCGGCGCGATCAACCAACCGTCGCGGCTGACCGATTTGCGGTTCCTAGCGCCTCCCCACGGAAGCGGCGGTCGCCGTGCGACGCCATCGTCGCAAGGCGAACTAGCCGCGCTGAGCGTCATGCAGCAGTCGGTCCATCCAATCACCAGGGCATTTGCCGCTTCGTGTACTGACGGCCGACCTCCGCGGCGCGCTGATTGGCCGACCCGATCATCACGCCTTCCTTGATCATGTCGACGACGTTGTCCGGCGTGACCGAATTGAG
>JACPZV010000158.1 GCA_016195295.1 Acidobacteriota bacterium | reverse complement strand
CCGGCGCGAGCCGAATGCGTCGAGCAGAATCGGGAGCAGCGCGTGCATCTTGCTCAGCGTCGGTCGCTCGGGTGTGAGGCCGCGATGAAAACCGCGAGCGGCGAGCGCATCGAGCACCGCGGGTCGACTGGCGATCACGTGCACGGGCACATCCCACGGCGCGCCTTCGCGGCTGACGGCCGCCGGCGGCTGGTGATCGCCGAGCAGGATCATCACGAAGTCGCGATCGGGCCGCATCCGCAGATACCCCGCGATGGACGCGAAATCGTAGGCGAGCGCCGCCACGTAGCCGGGACCGAAGTCCAGCCAGTCCGGTTCAGTCGAATAGGCATACACGAGCTGCGGTCCGGTGAACGGCTCGGCCGTGCGCATGCGCGTCCAGTCGCTTTGATACGGGGGCGTCGGACTGAACGGAAAGTGCGTGCTGATCGTGGGGAAGAACACGAACAGCGGCGCGCGTGACGGGCGCGTCACCTCCAGCGCGTCCAAGCTGGCGATCGAAAACTGATCGGGGATCGCGAACCAGCCGAACTGCGGACCGCGAT
This sequence comes from Acidobacteriota bacterium, assembly GCA_016195295.1. Taxonomy (GTDB): domain Bacteria; phylum Acidobacteriota; class Vicinamibacteria; order Vicinamibacterales; family CAVVIG01; genus SRVP-36. Next base: position 4,654 of record JACPZV010000158.1, on the reverse strand, counting down.
AGTTCAGACGGTCCGCGTCGTAGATCTCGTCGAACTTGTAGAACGCTCCCTCCGGCCACTGCTGCTTCAGTCCCGGCATCAGCGCGACGGTGCGGAAGCCGCGGCGCTTGAACGCCGCGACCATCGAATCGCGCGGCTGCGTCATCAGCAGCGCGTTGGTGTCCGGATCGCGCACTTCGATGCCCGACATCAAACTCAAGTGCGCGAGCCACGACGATCCGCCGAACGTCGGCGATTCGACGAAGGCCGACACGACGCCGCGGCCTGTTGCACGAATCGCCGCGTCGAACTGGCGACGGCTGTCGGCGAGCGAGGCGGCGAAGGCGGGTCGATCCCAGCTCACGGCGCCGTACGACTCGATGAAGATCAGCAACACGTCTGTGCCGCCGGCAGCGCGGACGAGCGCGAGGTCCGAATCCATCGACGGACTTGGCGCCAGCGCACGCGATCCGGTCACGGCCTGCATCACGAGCCGCGCCTGCCGCGCGTAGACCGCGGTGACCGGCGCCGAAAACGTCAACGCGTGCGGATCGTCCTGGGTTGGAGGCCGAGGCTCGAAGCCGAACAGCACGACCATCGCGACAGCAAGCGCCGTGACGGCGCGCCGCTCGCTCGTCCGGCCCATGGCGTCCGCTACGCGCGTCAGCGCCGATCGAAGGACGCGGTAAAGCAGAAGCGCGACGAGGGCGACCACCACTGCGGCGAGCGCGATCGCCCACGTCGGCGCGGCGCGAATCGCCATGGCGGCGACGTCGGACGTCGTGAGTGCGCGGCTCGCCATCCTTAAAATAAGGATGCAGACGGCAAGCTCGATCGACAGGCAGCCGAGCCACGTGACGGCCGGCGTCGGCCAGAGGTTGTCGAACGCAAGCGAGACGTTGAGTAGCGCCACGGCCGCCGCGAGCGTCGCCCACTGCTGCGACGCCGGCACGGGCGCGGTCGAGGCGACTCGCGGTTGGCGCCACAGCCACACGACGTCGATCGCGAACGATCCAATGAGCGCCGCGAGCGCGACGGCCGCAATCGCGACGCTGATCGGTGGGGTCACGAGGGGCGCGATGGTCGTGATCAGCGCCACGACTTGAACGACGCAGATCGTCTGACGCCTGCGGCTGGAAAAAAGCGGCCGCGCCAGCCACGACCACCGCCAGCTCGAGACGACGAACACGTAGCGCAGCAGGCCCGACAGCAGCACCCACGCCCCGGCTTTGTCGTCGCGCCACGCGAGGATCGACAGGACGAGAATCAGCGCGCTGTCGACTTCCATGTCGAAACGCGCGCCGAACGTCGTCTCGGTCCGCGTGCGCCGCGCGAGCCAGCCGTCCACGCCGTCGAGGAGCGTGACGAGGACGGCGGCGGCCACTGTGGCCCAGATGATCGAATCGCCGCGCGGCTCGAAAAGCGCGAGTGCGATCGCGGCAACGAGCGCCGCGCGGACCGTTGTCACAAGGTTGGCTGGTGTGATGTCAGCACCTCTAGAACCTTTTGAACCTCGGTCCCGGCATTGTATCGTTTGACCCATGACGCCAGACCAGGCGCGGGCGTTCTGGATCGCGGCTCCAGGGCGCGGAGAGATCCGCACTGAGACGCTTGCCTCGCCATCGCCAGACGAGGTCGTCGTCCGGACACGCTACAGCGGCATCAGCCGCGGCACCGAGGCGCTCGTGTTTCAGGGTCGCGTGCCGCCGAGCGAATACGCGCGGATGCGCGCGCCGTTTCAAACCGGCGAGTTCCCCGGCCCGGTGAAATACGGCTACGCGAGCGTCGGGCAAGTGGAGCGCGGTCCGCGCGAGCTGATGGGGCGCAACGTGTTCGCGCTGTATCCGCATCAGACGCACTACGTCGTGCCCGCCGCCGCGGTGCACGTGCTGCCGGACGCCGTGCCGCCGTCGCGCGCAGTGCTCGCGGCGAATCTCGAGACGGCGATCAACGGACTCTGGGACGCGCGGCCGCACATCGGCGATCGCGTCGTCGTCGTGGGCGCGGGCACGGTCGGATGTCTGGTCGCGTGGCTGGCCGGCCAGGTGCACGGCTGCGAGGTGCATCTCGTCGACGTCAACCCGCGGCGCGCCGCCGGGGCGCGCGCGCTCGGCGTGCGGTTCGCGCTGCCGGACGCCGCGCCCCGCGAAGCCGACGTCGACAACGCCGCCGACGTCGTGTTCCATGCCAGCGGAACCGCCGACGGACTCGATCTCGCGCTGCGCGTCGCGGGGTTCGAAGCGACGGTCGTCGAGATGAGCTGGTACGGCGATCGCCCGGTGCCCGTCACGCTGGGTGCCGAGTTTCACGCGCGTCGACTGACGGTGAAGTCGTCGCAGGTGGGACACGTCGCCACGACCCAGCGCGCGCGCTGGGACGCGCGACGGCGGATGCAGCTCGCGCTGGCGTCGCTCGCGGACCCCGCGCTCGACGTGTTGATCAGCGGCGAGAGCAACTTCGATGCGTTGCCGAGCGTCATGGCGGAGCTCGCGGCGTCGCCGGGCAACACGTTGTGTCACCGGATTAAGTATTAGCTGACTCGAGCCTCGCCGTAGCTTCGGCGGAGGCGGGAAAGGGTCGCGCTACGGGACATGGAGCCGGAGCGATGTACAGCGTTACGGTCCGCGATCATTTCATGGTGGCCCACAGTTTGGAAGGCGACGTGTTTGGTCCGGCGCAGAGCCTGCACGGCGTCACGTTCATCGTCGACGTCGAGTTCCGTCGGCCCAAGGTCGATGCCGACGGGATCGTCGTGGACATCGGTCGCGCGAGCGAGGCGCTGAAGGCGATCGTCGCCGGACTGAGCTATCGCAACCTCGACGAGGATCCGCTGTTCAAGGGTCACAACACAACGACTGAGTTTCTCGCGCGCGTCATCTTCGATCGCATGGTGGCCGCGATCCGCCACGGCGATCTCGGGTCGGGCGCCGGCGCGATCGAGAGCCTGCGCGTCACGCTGCACGAATCACACGTCGCGTCCGCGTCGTACGACGACAGGATTACCGACGCGTTCCTGCGATGGGCGCACTCGTCTTAGTCCTGCCGGGGGATCTCGACACGCTGACCGGCGGCTATGCGTACGACAGGCGCGTCGTCTCCGGTTTGCGCGAACGTGGCTGGACCGTCGACGTCCGCGAGCTCGACGGCAGCTTTCCCCGGCCGACCGTCGCCGCGCTCGAACAGGCGGCACAGGTCTTCGCACGGATTCCCGATGGCGCGACCGTGCTCGTCGACGGCCTGGCGTTCGGGGCCATGCCCGCGCTGGCGGAACGCGAAGGCGAGCGGTTGCGGCTAATCGCGCTCGTGCACCATCCGCTGGCGGCCGAGACGGGCGTCGACGCCGCGTCCGCTGCAGCGCTGGAGGCGGACGAGCGCCGCGCGCTTGCGTGCGCGCGCCAGGTCATCGTCACGAGTCACGCCACCGCCGCGATGCTCGCGACCTACAACGTGCCTCACGACCGCATCGTCGTCGTCGAGCCAGGCACGGATCGACAAGTAGGCCGGGTCCTTTCGGACCCGGCACGCGCGGCACGGTCTGTAGGCCGGCTCCTTTCGGACCCGCCTGCGTTCAGATCTGTAGGCCGGGTCCTTTCGGACCCGGCGGCTCAGGCGGGTCCAGAGGACCCGCCCTACATCCGATTGCTCTGCGTGGCCTCGCTGATCCCTCGCAAAGGCCACGAGATCCTCTTTCGCGCGCTCGCGCTGCTGAAGGATCGCCAGTGGCGACTGACGTGCGTGGGGAGTTTCGATCGCGATCCCGCGACGGTCGCGCGCCTGCGCGCGCAGCTGCGCGACGATGGTCTCGAGGCCTTCGTCACGCTTGCCGGTGAGCTGAGCGGAGCGGCGCTGCACGCCGAGTACGACCGCGCCGATCTGTTCGTGCTGCCGACGTTCCACGAAGGCTACGGCATGGCGGTCGCGGAGGCGCTCGCGCACGGCGTGCCGGTGATCAGTACGCCCACCGGCGGCATTGAAACGTTGATCGGGGCGGACCCCTGCGCCGGCCTTCTCGTTCCGCCTGGTGATGCGAACGCGCTCGCGTCCGCGCTCACCGGCCTCAGCGGTGGCTGCTCGTCGATCGCGACGCGAGCCTGCTCGCCCGCGCGGCGCAGCAGATTCCCTCGGCGACGACGTCCGTGGCCGATCTCGTGGGACTCGTAGCGCGGCCCTTTCCCGCCTCCGCTAACGCTGCGGCGAGGCTCGCCGAAGCGCCGGAGGCGCGAAGGCGGCAGGGCCGCGACGACGATCCCTTTTCAAACCGCGATTTGGTCACGGCCTCCGCGCTGCTCGACCTCGTCTCCGAATCCTGGCTTCGCGCGCTGGCCGAACGTTGCCGCGCGAACGGCGCGGCCGTCCTGTTCGCGCTCAGCTACGACGGGCGGATTCAGTGTTCGCCCGAAGAGCCGGAGGACGCGCTCGTCCGCGATCTCGTGAACAGACATCAGCGGACCGACAAGGGATTCGGTCCAGCGCTCGGACCTGAGGCCACGGACGTCGCGGCACGCTGCTTCGCCGACCTCGGCTATTCGATCAAGCGTGAGTCGAGCGATTGGGTCTTGACACCGGAGTCACGCGAATTGCAGAAGCAGGTGATCGATGGTTGGGCGCGCGCCGCCGCTGAGGTCGAACCGTTGCGCGCGAAAACGATCGAGGCCTGGCGCATGCGCCGGCTCGC
>JACPZV010000144.1 GCA_016195295.1 Acidobacteriota bacterium | reverse complement strand
CGCTCGATCGGCTGCTCGCCGAGGGCTGGACGGTGACGCATGGGAACGGCACGATGGACACCAAGGCGCAATATCTCGCCGATCTGAAATCCGGCGACCGGAAGTTCAGTGCCGACGTGAAGGAAGGCGAACTCACGGTCCGGATCTCCGGCGACACGGCCGTCGCCTCCGGGCTGAGCGATTCGAAGGTCACGTTCAAGGGACAGGTGCAGGGCGGCCCGCTGCGGTTCACGCGCGTCTACGTCAGGCGCGACGGCCGCTGGGTCATGATCGTCTCGCACGCGACGAGCCGCAAACCGTAGCTCGGGTCCGTATTGCAACCCATATGCGTCAGAACGTTGACGCTTGGACGGCGTCGACGAAGTCTCGACGCCTGACGACGCGCGCTCGGACGGTGCGGACTGACGCTACAGCCGGAACGTTGGATCTGTAGTGGCGCGGAAGGCGCGTGAGCGTCAGAACGTTGACGCTATGCAGCCGTTGATCGAGTCCGAGATCGTCCAGAAGGAGTCGAAAGCGTGATTCCCGGGCCAGCAGCGCTCTTGATGTCGAGGAGGATCTCGTTCGATCGCGCATGCGCGCGCGCGTGTAGATCGTCCACACGCGCGAGAGCGCAGGCAGTGCGGTCGGGATGAAGTGTTTCTCGGCCTTTGACGATCAAGATAGATCCGGCGCGCGCGCTAGAAGCCTTGACCGGATGAATTGTGAGTACTTGAGTCAAGTTTGTCACGCGACAAGTCGCACCTCCTGCAGGAACTTGGTGAGCGCGACATCGAGCCGCTCGAGCGTGTGCGGGCCGCGGCGTGTGCCGGCCGTGGGAAGCGACGCGGCGGGCCGAAACCCACGGGCATGGACCCGGACGTACAGGACGGCCATGCGGGCGCCCGCCGTGGTGAGGCGATAACCGCTTCGCGGATGGAGACGGGTCCTGCACCGCACAGCGCTTTGCGGAGCTCCCAGCGTTTGGCGGTGAGGACTTTCCAGAGAAGCTCCGGCGAGGCAAAACTGATGCGCGCGGACTTCTCCGGCTTGCCGGTCCAGACACGGACGAAATCCTCCATCGTCTCACCGGGAGCCCGCACATCAAGGGTGACGGTGTTCACGATTCCACCTCGGACTATCGCGTTGGAAGTCGGCGATAAGCTTCTCCGGCGTCTTGAAGGTATGGACGCTTTCGCGCTTCCTCAAGCGAAGTTGATGTTGCCCTTGAGGCCGGTTTCACCTGCTCGTTCAAGCAAACGAAACAGTGCTGCCCGCTCTGCTGCGCGCGTCTTTCGTCTGATAATGACGACGATGCCGTGATGAGGCTGGCGCTCGGCCAACTTAATGAAGTCATCCCGGTTACAGGTCACCAAGAGACAACCGTGTTCATGCGCGAATTGGAGGACGAGCGGATCGACGGCTTCCTGCGGGGCCACGTCGCGAAGACGAAGGACTTCGTGGCCGAGTTCTCGGAGTAGGTACGTGAGATCTTCGGGCACATCGTGGTCGAGCAGGAAGTTCACCGCTGATCGAGCGCCATCTGTCGCGCCACCAGCAAGTCAACCTCGCCCCGATGATCCTCGTAGTACGCAAGACACTCGTACACCTGCGCCTTCGTGAGCGTCGGGAAGCAGGTTGTGGTAATGCTCTCGACGTTCTCGCCGTTCTGCAAGAGTCCGATCACGTCGTGCACGGCGATCCGAGTCCCCTCCACGCGCGCATGGCCGTCCCGCACATCCGGCGACCGCACGATGTACCGGTAGGACTGCGAAATCTCGCTGCTCATGACTCTGATGTTACGAGGACTCCCCGTGAGAATCAATTCGTCTGGCTGTGGCCCAAGGCACTCCGCCGTGAGCGCTCGAGAAATCTGCTCGCGCCGGGACGCAGGCAGGTCGTGAGCACAAGACCCTATCGATTTGACCCGCTTTCGGTTCCCCTTTGAGCGAGAGCAGAACCCCCGAAGTGAAGAAAACCTTAGGAAAACGTCACACTCGAAAGAGCCGATGGAGTCGGATCGAATTCGCCCAAGGCACGTGGGCGATCTGTACTATGGTCAATGACCATGGTCAACGTTCGCGCAACAGCATGAAGAGCGCCATGCTCGCGGCTGAGGCTCGCCCGTGTCGCCGACCAAGGATCATCGCTGCGTCAGCACCATCGCGACCGTCAGCACGATCATCACGACGACGGTGATCCACGCGATGACGTTGAAGTTGCGCCGGTTGACGTGCTCGCCCATCAGCTCTTTGTCGTTGGTCAGCAGCAGCATGAAGACGAGGACGAACGGCAGCACGACGCCGTTGACGACCTGCGAGAGCACCATGATGTGCACGAGCGGGAAGCGGGGAACCAGCAGGACGCCCGCGCCGGCGACGATGAGCGCCGTGTAGAGCCAGTAGAACACCGGCGCCTCGTGGAAGTTCTTGTCGAGCCCCGATTCGAACCCCAATCCTTCGCACACGGCATACGCCGTCGAAATCGGCAGGATCGATGCCGCGAAGAGCGACGCGTTGAACAAGCCGGCCGCGAACAGCAGGTACGCGTACTCGCCGGCCAGCGGCCGGAGCGCCTGTGCGGCATCGGCGGCGTCTTTGATCTCGGTTCGGCCCGTTGCGAAAAGGGTCGCCGCGCACGCGACGATGATGAACCACGCCACCACATCGGTGAACAAGCAGCCCAGGATGACGTCCCAGCGCGACGTTCGGTACTGCTTCGGGGTGATGCCTTTCTCCACGATGGACGCTTGCAGGTAGAATTGCATCCACGGCGCGATCGTCGTGCCGACGAGGCCGATGACCATGAATAGGTAGCCGTAGTTGCGAATGCCGATCGTCGATGGCCGGCTCACGGTCGCGACGGCCGCGGCTTTCCAGTCGGGGTGCGCCAGCAGGCCCGCCACGATGTAGCAAACGTAGAAGCCCGACGCGAGCAGGAAGATTTTCTCGACGCTGCGGTACGTGCCGCGCACGACGAGCAGCCAGACGATCGTGGCGGAGAGCGGCACCACCGCGTAGCGCGACCAGCCGAACAGCTCGAGGCTGCTCGCGACGCCGGCGAACTCCGCGACGACGTTCCCGAAGTTCGTGACGACCAGCGCGAGCATCAGAAAGAACGTGACGCGGAAGCCGAACTCCTCTCGGATGAGGTCGCTCAAGCCCTTGCCGGTGGCGGCGCCCATGCGCGCGGCCATCTCCTGCACGACGACGAGCGCAATCGTGATCGGGATCATCGTCCAGAGGAGCGAGTAGCCAAACTGCGCGCCCGCCAGCGAGTAGGTGAAGATGCCGCCGGCGTCGTTGTCCACGTTGGCGGTGATGAATCCCGGGCCGACGATGGCCAAAAAGAGCACGATGCGACCGCGCCAGGTCTTGAGAAACGCCATGGCCGGCCTCAGTCCTCGTGCCGCAGCATCGTGATCACGTCGTCGGCGGTGATGATGCCCGTAAGCCGGCCGTGCTCGTCGACGACGGCCAGCGTGATCAGGTTGTATTTGTCGAAGAGCGCCGCGACTTCGCTTTCCGGCGTGTCCGCCGGACAGGAGACGACTTCGTCGCTGAGGCTGGCCAGCGGCGCCGCCGGCGCGGACGTGGCGATTTTCAGCAGCGGCACGGCGCCCACGAGCTTGTGGGCGTCGCCCGACAGATAGATCGTCGCCGCCGCTTCGTACCCGCCTTCAAAGCGCTTCAGCGCCTCGATCGCATCGTCAACGGCGGCGTCGGCGCGCACCGAGATGAACTCCGTCGTCATGCGGCCCGCGGCCGTGTGCTCGCCGAACTCGAGGAGCTGCGTCACCTCGCGCCGCTCCTCGGGCTCCATCTCCTTCAGAATCTGGCCCGACTGGTCTTCCGGCAGATCGCCCAGCAGGTCCGCGGCGGCGTCGGGATCCATCTCCTCGACGATGTCCGCGGCGCGATCCTTGTCCAGGGATTCGACGACCGACAACTTGACGTCCGGATCGAGCTCTTCGAGCGTCTCGGCCGCGACTTCCTCGTCTATCGTTTCAAAGACCGCTTCGCGCTCGGCCGGCGGCAGATCCTCGACGATGTTGGCGATGTCGGCGGGGTGAAGCTTCTCCAGTCCTTCGTAGGCGATGTTCAGCTTCACGCGGCGCGCCGGGTCGGTTTCGATCAAATCGACGTACTGCCACGGGATCACGCGCGGCGGAATCCGATCCAGCAGCGCGCGCAACGTGAACGACGGCACGACGCCTTTCGACAGACGGCGGATCGCGCCGCGCGCGCCGACGTCGACGGCGACGACGTTCAGCCGCAGGTGGCTGTTGACGGGCGTCGATTCCATCTCGACGTCGTTGACGCGGACGACCTTGCGGCCGTGGACGTCGATAATCTGCTGATCGAGCAGATCGCGCTTGAGCAGCAGCACGCCGTCCGACACGGTGTAGGCGTCCCACGCCGACGCTTCAGTCGCCGTGCGCACCGTCGCGCCGGCCGACGTCAGGACGTCGGGCGGGAGCGCGCGCTCGCCTTCAGACGTCTTGACGATGAGGAAGGCCACGCGCGTGGCATGCTCCTGCGGCGCGACCGCGATCTCGCGCACGCGCCCCCGCACGGCGCCGCTCGCATCGCGCACGGCCGCGCCGAGCAGCTCGGACAAGGCAACAATCGACATGACGACCCACCAAGGACTATCCGGACTAATGACTAATGACTAATGACTAATGACTAATGACCAACGACTATCGGAAGGGTTCCCCGGGCGAGGATCTGGAGGCGGGCCGTACGTCCCCACTCGTCCAAGCTTCAGCACCGCGCTCCGTGAAGGTTTTTCAACCTAGCCACGTTAGGAAAACCCTTGTGCCGGGAGTTCCTGTTCTACCCCGCGCGGTCTCTCTCGAAACCGACGGGACAGTGGCTTATGTGTTGCGCGGGAGCCTCGCCTACCGAGGACCCTGGCGATCGACGCGCACGCGCGCGATCGATCGCGTCTGACCCAGTGTCACGCGCGCGCGTGCGGGCTGTCAAGACAAAACCGCACAAAAATTCCGCGCGAGCGAAAATTTTCGTAGCGCGAGGCTTTAGCCGAGCGTTCAGTGCACGTGTGCGTGCGACGCGGATGAGGTGGGACGCCAGCGAAGGAACACGTGATACGAGTGCGAGCCGTCGTAGAACAGCAAGAGGTCGGGCGAGGGGTGATAGACCGTCACGTCGGCGCCGATGCCGAGCCGGCCGCGGACGATGCGCGCGACGTTCGGCACATCCCACACGGCGCCCGTCGTCAGCGCGTCGATGTGTGAGTAGGGCAGGGGAGCCGACGAGATCGGCGCCGAACACGAACGTCACCGGCGCCGTGTCGATCCGGTACGTGGCGCCGAGGGCCCATGATCAGATCGTGCGGGTGCTGATAGTTGACGAGCGGGACGCGCTGATAACTCTCGCCCGTCTGGTAGATCTGCGGTGAGCCGAGCGCTTGGATCGTGAACGGCTCGAGCGACAGCATGCCGTCGAGCGTCAGCCGTCCGTTGCCGACCGCGCGCGTGCCGTCGAGCATGAACCAGTTCTGCGATTCCCACGCCCAGAAATCCGCGAACTTGCGTTGTTGGTAGTTGTAACCATAGAAAACGTTGGCGTCGGCATTCCACGTCCACTCGGACGCCGGCGGTGGGTCCACGGCGTGATGATGTTCTGGTGGGTGCTCCTGGTCCTGTGCTCGAATCGCGGGCGACGCCATTAATAAGGATGGCGCGAGTGCGAGAATTGGATCGCTCGCAACGTCGTGGCGGCGATCGGCGTCTTACCCGCGAGGCCTCGTGCTACTCTGGTCACGAAGGCGATCGTACATGCAAGATGCGGAGCGCCTTCGCTCAAGCGGATCCGGCGTGTTTTCGCTACCCGGCGGCGTCGGCATCCTGCCGCCGCAGACGCCAACGGTAATGGCTTTCGATCCTGGTCAGGCCATTTGCACGCTCGTCGCCAACTGTAGTCATTGAGGAGGAGAGATGAATCGAACGAAGACTTCATTCACGACGCTGGCCGGCGCCGTGCTCGCGACCGTCGCGCTCAGCGTGGCGGTGCAGGCCCACGCCAAGCTCATGAAGATGTCGCCCGCGAACAAGTCGACGGTGACTAAGGCGCCGACGAGCGTGCAGCTGTGGTTCAACGAAACGCTCGACGTGAAGATGAGCAAGATCGAAGTGACCGGACCCGATGGAAAAGTGACGCTGGGCATGGTCCACGCGATGGAGCCGAAGCAGCTGATGGGGCCGATCACCGGCAGGATGGCCGACGGCGTGTACACGGTCGACTGGCAAACGGCGGGCGACGACGGGCACGTGCAGAAGGGCTCGTTCACGTTCACGCTGAAGCAAGCCACCTCAACGAAGAAGTGACGATCATCGCGTGATGCGCATCCTCCGGTTTTACCTTCGCATGTTGCGTTGCAGTGGCGGCGCGCGGCGCCGTCGCGCAGGAGACGATCAATTCCGCAAGCGTCAGCGGCCGAGTCACCGATCAGCAAGGCGCGGTTGTTCCCGGCGCGGAGGTCACGGCGCGGCAGACAGAAACCAACGTCACCGCAGAAGTCACGACTGATCAGCAAGGGCGGTTTCGGTTTCCGTACCTGAAAGTCGGTCCGTACGAGATCACCGTGAGGCTGCAAGGATTCGCCGACGCGATGCGCCGCGTGACGGCCACCCTTGGCGGTGCGTACGATCTGCCGGTCACGCTCAGCGCGGGCGGCGTCGACACGAGCGTCACTGTCAGCGCGCAGGCCGAGATCCTCGAGACGGCGCGCAGCCAGATCGCGGGCACGGTGTCGCAAAGCGAAGTGCGCAACCTCCCGATGAACGGGCGCAACTTCCTCGACCTCGCGCTGCTCGTGCCCGGCGTGTCGCCGACCAACGTCGCGAGCACGCAGCTCTTCGCCGAGTCGCGAACAACAGCCAGTACTCGTCGGTGGCGGACTCCAACTATCACGGCCTGCACGTGTCATTCGTGCAGCGGCCGACGCGATGGGGCTACTGCCGCGTGACCTACACGCTCTCGAAGGCGATGGACAACGTCGGCGAGTTCTTCTTCAGCTCGCCGATTGACCCCTTCGATCTCTCGAAGGACTCGGGTCGGTCCGACGATGACCAGCGTCATCGGTTCGTGCTGAACGGCGCCGTCAATTCGTCGATGGAGCCGGCGCGGACCGTCTGGGAGCGGCTGTCGCACGGCTTCCAGCTGAGCGCCGTGCTGCAGACGTACTCGGCGCTGCCGTTCAACATCACGTCAGGTGTCACCACTGTTCAAGCAACGGCCGGCCGATCGTGGACGGCGCGTTCATCGAGCGGAACGCCGGCGAGGACCCGGACTTTTTCAGCCTGAACGCGCGGCTGAGCCGGACGTTCCCCCTGGGCGGCCGGGCCCGCGCCGAAGCGCTGGCCGAGGTGTTCAATCTGACGAACCGTCAGAACAACGTCACGCTGAACGGCAACTTCGGCGCGGGCGCCTATCCGGCGAGTCCATCGTCGACCTTCGGGCAGATTACGGCCGTGGGCGACCCGCGCTCGTTGCAGCTGGGTCTGCGATTCAGGTTCTGAAACGTCGCGCGCCCGGCCGAAGTAGAATCGAGCCGCAGGGCTGATGGTTGAATCAAGGGGAGCATCGCGATGGCGGCGTTCCTGTGCGTGTCCGCGGGGACGGCGCTTGCGCAGGGCAACATCGACTTCACCAAAGTCGAGATCAAGACCACGAAGATCGCGAACAACTTCTACGCGCTCGACGGCGCGGGCGGCACGATCGGCGTGCTGACCGGCCCCGACGGCGTCTTCCTGGTGGACTCGCAGTACGCGCCGCTGACGGACAAGATCGTCGCGGCGATCAAGCAGATCTCGGACGGCCGCATCCGGTTCATGGTCAACACGCACGTGCACCCGGATCACACCGGCGGCAACGAGAATCTCGGCAAGCTGGGCGTGACGATTCTCTCGCGCGATCAGCTTCGCGCGCGGCTGGCGGGCGGTGCGAGGCCGTCGCCGCCGATCGCGTTGCCGACCAGCACGTACAACGATACGACGACCATCCACATGAACGG
>JACPZV010000138.1 GCA_016195295.1 Acidobacteriota bacterium | reverse complement strand
TGCGTCCGCCAGCGCGTGCGCGTCGCGCGGGGGCACGAGCAGCCCGGCGATCTCGTGTTCGACGATCTCGGGAATGCCGCCGGCGCGCGTCGCGACGATCGGGCGCGCGCACGCCATGGCGTCCAGCAGAGACGTTCCGAGTCCTTCAGTCACCGAGCTCATGACGAAGAGATCGAAGCCCTTGATGCAGCCGAGCACGTCGGTGCGGAAGCCGGGCAGCAGGACGTGCTTCTCGAGATGATGCTCGCGCACCTGGTGCTCGAGGTGCTCGCGCAGCTCGCCTTCACCGAGGATGATGAACCGCGTGTCGGGAATCTGCCGCAAGACGAGGGACGCGGCGTCGACGAGGTAGCGCTGGCCCTTGTGCGGCACGAGCGCGGCGACGTTGCCGACGACGGGCGCGTGATGCGGCAGCCAGAACGCTTCGTGGACGTTGACCGGCGACGCCGCGAGCACGTGGTCGACGTCGATGCCTTCATGCACGGTCACCGTGCGATCCTCGGGCACGCCGTCTGTGACCAGCATCTGCCGGATGGCTTCAGACGCGGCGATGAAGCAGTCCACCTGCCGGTACTTCCACCGCGAGAACGAATTGCCCTTCAAATGAAAGTCCACGCGGCGCGACGCGACGAGCGCCGGCGCGACACCGCCCTTGGCGGATGGCGCCCCAAGCGAGAGCGCGAGCGACGCCATCGCCACGCCGTGCGGATCGTGCGCGTGGATGACGTCGGGCGCGAGCTTCTTGAGCAGCCGCGAAAAGCGCCACGCCGCGGACAAATCCATTTCCGTTTTCGGCGCGATCGGAATCAGTTCGAGGCCTTCCTCGACACGTGTGCGCAGCTCGCCGTCGGGGTGCGCGACGAGCGCCGCGCGCTGCCCGATCGCGCGCAGACCGTTGACGGTGAGCAGTACCTGGTTCTGCCCCCCGCGCCACGTTCGAGCGGTGTCGACGTGAAGTGAAAACATGAAAGTCTGAAGTGTGAAGGCTGAAGTCTGAAGACCGGATCAGCGTCGGTCCATCTTCAGACTTGAGCCTTCAGCCTTCCCGCTTTTCTCCAGCTCCCAAAGTTTCGCAAACTTGACGAACACGTAGTACGCGTTGAGCGTGGAGATGATGAATCCCACGGAGCCATCGCGGATGCCGCCGCGCACCAGGTAATTGCGCAAGAACGCCAGCGGTGGGTGCCCCACCATCTGCCGCAGACCGCTCCGTCTTCCGGCTTCCCGCATCTGCCGCGCGGCGTACGTCGTGTAGCGATCGATGGTCTCGAGATGATCGGCGATGTCGCGGTAGGCGTAGTGCTGTAGTTCCACGTGCAGCGGCTCGATCGCGCCCTCCACCGTCACCGCCTCGTGCACGTAGACGCCCGTCCATCGGGCGAGACGACGATCGTACAGGCGCAATTGATAGTCGGGATACCAGTCGGTCGTCCGGATCCATCGACCGAGATGCCAGGTCACGCGCGGAATTCGGTAACCGGCGGCCCGTGGATCGCGGGACAGCCGCGTCTTGATCTCAGCGGCCAGCTCGGGCGTGACGCGCTCGTCCGCGTCGAGCGACAGGATCCAGTCGTGACTCGCGAGCGACGCGGCATAGTTCTTCTGGTCGACGTAGCCCGCCCAGTCGCGCACGACGACGCGATCCGTGTGCCGCCGTGCGATCGCGACGGTGTCGTCCGTGCTGCGCGAATCGACGACGACGATCTCGTCGGCCCAGGCGACCGACTTCAGCGCGTCGCCGATATCCGTCGCTTCGTTTTTGGTGATGACCGTGACTGAGAGCTTCGCCACGAAGGCGAGTGTACTTGAGGGCGGGTGGGGTGAGTGAAGTAGGCCGGGTCCTTTTGGACCCGGCTCGGCAGGCGGGTCCGGAGGACCCGCCCTACTCGTCCCTAGCGTCCCGCAATCGTCAACTGACCGCCACCGCCGTTGAGCGGGACTTCCTGCACGGCTTCGAAATCGACGAGCGACTTGTTGTAGTCGGCGATCGCCTGGATTTCCGCCGTGCGCGCGAGCGCGAGGTCGCGCTGCGCCTGGAAGACAAAAAAGCTCTGCGACATGCCGGCCGCGAGCTTTTTCTCCTCGGCCTCGAGCTTCTTCTCCTGCAGCTCGCGCGACGCGCGCGCCGACTGCACGCGTTTCTGGTTGGTCTGCACGTTGCGCGCCGCGGTCCGCACCTGCGTGGCCACTTGCAACTGGAGGTTCTTGAGCTGTGCCTGCGATTGCTCGTACTGCAGCCTCGCCTTCGCGAGATTCGCGTGCGCGGTGTTCAAGCCCAGCGGGTACCCGATCTGCAGACCGACGGTCCAGTTCGGGTAGGAGTTCTTGAACACGTCGCCCAGGACCGTGCCGAAGCCCCGGTCCGAAATCACCGTGCGATCCGCAGTGCCGCCGGCCGCGATCGCCGCCAGGTTGACGCTGCTCAGCTGCGAGCCGCCCGCCGCGGCCGTGATGTAGCTCACCTGCGCGTTGACGTCCGGCTTGATCTGGTTGGTGAAGAACCGCAGGTTGATGTCGCTCTGATCGAGGCTGTTTTTCGCCTGGCGCAGATCCGAGCGCTTGTCCAGCGCGTTGCGCACCGCGGCGTCGACGTCGATCGCACGCTCTGCAAACGAGGCCGCGTCGGTCGGCTCGAACGTGATGGTCCAGAAGTCCGCGGTCCCCGGGTCGAGGACGAGCGCGCGCAGCGCGTCCTGCGCCTGCTTGATGGCGGCGTCCGCGACGATGACGCCCTGTTCATTGGCGGCGACTTCGGCCTGCGCCTGGACGATGTCGATGGGCGCCAGCGTGCCAATCTCCACGCGCTTCTGGTTGTCCTTCAGGAACTGCTGCGAGAGCGCCAGCGACTGCTGCTGCGCTTTGAGGTTGTCAATCGTATAGACGACGTCCCAGTACGCGTTTTTCACGCTGCGCAGCGTCCCCGTGATCACGGCCTGGAGCTGAATGTCCGACAGATCGCGCGACTTCCGGCTGCTGGCCACCTGCTGCCGAACCTGGTCGATCGAGTAGTTGCGCAGCAGCGGCTGCGTGTACTGCAGGTTCAACGTCGAGTTGAGCTGCGGGCTGAAGCTGCTGAACAGGTTGGTCGTCGTGAACCGCGAGTTGTTCCAGCTGCCCGCGTAGCTGCCGCCCCACGGCAGCGTCTGGCTCATGCCGATCTGCGTGGAGAACGTGCCGTTGTCGATGCTCGTCGCGCCGCCCGAGAGCGCGCTCGTCGACTGCTGCGTCTGCGTGTTGTGCGAGAACGTGGACGTCAGGTTCGGCGCCCAGGCCGATTGGGCCTGTGCCACGCCCATGTCCTGAATCTGCGGATCGATGCGCTGAATGCGGATGCCGAGGTTCTGCTCGAGCGCGAGCTTCACGGCCTCGTCCACCGACAACCGCCGGATCGATTCGCTGCCCGGCTGCGCGGCCACCTGCGCGGCCGCGGCCTGAAGAGCGCTGGCGAAGCGCGACTGTTCGGTTTGTGCGAAAGCGGACGTTGCGAGCAGGATGATCGCCGCGGCGATCGCGGTCATGGAAGTTCGGCGGATTGTGTGGTGCAGGCGCATTTCTGACGACTCCATCAAGAAGAAGTTGGTCTGGCGTTGTTCTGATCAGTAGACGGTCGGCGGGGAAATATGGTTCGCGCAATTGTATACTGGCCCGGCCATGCACATTTCTGCTGCTCGCGTGACCTGCGGACTTGCGACGCTTGCGCTGACGGCGGCGACCGCGCATCTGGCGGGGGCGCCGCCGCCCCGCGCGGCCCACACGAAGAGTGGCGGCTTCGAGCTGACGGTGGACAGCGTCATGCGCGGCCCGAAGCTCGTCGGCTATCCGCCGACCGGCCTGCGCTGGTCTGGTGACTCCTCGCGACTGGACTTCGAGTGGCGCCGCCCGCAGGACGAC
>JACPZV010000137.1 GCA_016195295.1 Acidobacteriota bacterium | reverse complement strand
GGCGCCCGGCGTCCCGTCGTTGTAGAGCGCGCCTTCCGACGCCTTGTCGTACGCGAGCCCGTGCGGGTGCATGCTGAAAAACCCGTTCGTGTTGTTGCGAAAGATCACGCGAATCGTGTCGCCAACCTCGGCGCGCAAGAGCGGGCCAAGCATTCCGAGATGCTCCCATTCGGGCGGACGCGGCTTCAGCGTTTTGAACGTGTCGTCCGTGTACTCGCGGTAGATCGCTTTCAGGTACTTCGTCTGGCGGACGCTGTCCGCATCGTCTATCGATCGTGTTGGAGAGCCGGTCAGCGCGCGCCCGCGAGGCGCGTAGTCCCACGTCACTTCGTCGGCGGCGATGAAATACGTGTGAGTCTTCCCCGCCGCGATGCGCGAAGCCGGCGGTGCCGGCGACTTCGACGCATGCGCCGAAAGCCACGCGCCGACCAGCACGACGCACGTGAACGACGACCCGATGACCCTGGAGTTCATGTTTGTGAACCACAAAGCTCACGAAGATCACAAAGGGTTTCTCGCTCTTCTTCGTGATCTTTGTGGTTCCATCGTCTTTTTAGTGCATGCTCTTAGCGGTTCCGGGCCGGCTCTATGTTCCCGCTGTCGTCAACCGCGCGACTGAGAACGGCCTGGCCTTGCGCGCCCGCGGCGGCTTCCCATCGATACATCCACTTGGTCGTGCCCTCGGCCGGATGCCACGACTTGCCGCCGTCGATCGACACCTCGACGCCAGAGACGACTCCGCCGCCCGCGTCGGACGCCGTGCCCGTCACTTGAAAGACGCCGCTGCTCGTCTGGCGCGGCGCGCCGTCCACTCGAGACGACGGCGGCGTGCGATCGCTGGAGGCCGTCGCTTTCACGAGCCCGGCCTGAATCGTCGTCGGCTGCGCGCCCATGTCCGCGAGGATGTTCATCGTCGCCTGCTGAATCGCGCGGACTGCGCC
Organism: Acidobacteriota bacterium; assembly: GCA_016195295.1. Lineage (GTDB taxonomy): Bacteria > Acidobacteriota > Vicinamibacteria > Vicinamibacterales > CAVVIG01 > SRVP-36. Next base: position 3,771 of record JACPZV010000137.1, on the reverse strand, counting down.
CTTGAGATCGACGCCGATGCGGATGTCGCTCGAGTTCGCGCGCTCCGGCGGGATGCCGGTCTCGGTGTCGTGGTTCGGATCGAGGCCCCACGCCCACTGCACCGTGCCGGCGCTGAACACGAGCGCGCCGGATGGTGCTCTATAGAGCGTGAGGTGGTGCGTGGCCGTGCCCGCCGCGTACACGGTCCCGTAGTCCTGAATGTACGGCACGTTGTTCACTGTCGTCGTGGACAGACGCATCAGGCCGGCGGGACGGAAGCCGTTGTCCAGATCCTCGTTCCACTCGTGGCCGAGGATGCCGTAGCCGAGGATCGCCTGATCGCCCGGCCTCAAGTTCGCGACCTCCGTGTTGCGCCAGAAGCGCAGCTTCGCGAACTCGGCCGGCACGATCAGCGGATCGTTGCGCCAGGCGTTGACGGTGAAGATCGTGCCCTTGAGCGCGTTCTCCGGCTTCGGGCCCTCGGGGTTGAACGGTCGCGCGTCGCGCCACGTGCCGGTCCAGGTGTTTGGCAGCGGATCGATTTTCGCGTTCGCGTGCGTTTCTTTGTAGGTGACCAGCGTGCGGTACGGCGTGTGCGACGGATCGGTGCTCGGCTCCCAGCGAATTTTCCAGAAGACGTCGTTGCCGCTGAAGAACGCGAGGTGGACGCCCGCGTCGCGCGCGGCCTCGACCGCGGCGCGCTGCGGGCCGGACCAGTACTCGTCGTGTCCGACCGAGAGGAACACTTTGTGATTCCTGATCAGCGCGCCGCGCCGATCGCCGTCGAGGCCAGTGGTGTAGCTGACGTCGTAGCCGTTGGCCTCGAGCCAGCGCACCATCGGGTACTCGGCGTTGAACACCAGATTGACCGCGCGATAGTCGCGCGTCACGTACGGGCGGTTCATGCTGACTTTGTACGCGCGTTCCATCGGGTGCGCCTGATCGAAGCTGCCGTACGTGCTCGTGATGCCCGCGCGGTTGTAGGCCTGCCACGTCGTGTCCGATGTTTGGAAAAACAGTTCGGACCTGCTCGCATCGTCCCGGACGATGAAGTAGATGTGACTGGCGCGCGGTTCCTTGAGCGCATTGGCGAGGCGGCCGAGGCCGAGCGCGCCGTACGCGTGCGGCGCGGGGACCGGCACTTCGCCGCGGCCGGCGCGGCCGTTGTCCGGTCGCCAGGTCGGCGGGTCCGCATCTTCGCGCACCATCCGCGCGATGTAGATGCCGGACATCGCGTCGCGCGGGACGGCCCAGAACGCGGAGATCTGCCAGTTGCCGCAGTCGTGGAGCCGCAGGCTCTCGTCGCGCAGGCAGGCCGGCTGTTTCTGCGGCAGCGGCGCGGACGGCTTGATCGTGGCGATCTGCCGCGCGCCCATGCCGCCGTAATAGCCGAGCCGGTAGATGTCGATGCGATAGGCCGGCGAGTCCGAGTCGATCTTGAACGAGATCGTCTCGCCGAGATTGACGCTGATGTCCGTCGCGAAGCCCTGGATTCTTGGATCGCCCGAGCCGTTGACGTCCCAGTCGGTCGACGGACTGCCCGGCTTGCAGTTTTCCGCGACGATGCGGTTAGCGGGCGACGCGCATTCGGGCCGCGGCGCGGCCGGCGTTTGCTGTCCGCCAGCCGCGCTCAGAGCGAACGCGCCGGCAGCAACGATGATGGCACCGAGAAGCAGTCTCGATGATGGCATGGCCGTTCCCCGTGTTGAGGTCACACCATAGCTGGAACGCGCGCGAAAATCGACAGGAAACGGCCGGCGTGTTCAGGCGTTCGAGGGTGATTCGCTCGCTTGACGATCCCGCGTCCTAGGATGGGCCCGCGATACCCTCGGTGGACCGGCGAGGATCGACGTTGATCTCGCGCAGATTTTTCATCGCGTTGCGCCACAGCTCATGGAATCCGTCTGCCAGGCTGGCTGCGAGCTCGCGATCCCGGACGAGCAGCGAGGCGAACCGCCCTTCCTTCACGAAGGGATGGTCCAGAGGAAGAATGACCGTGTCGTCGTCCACGACGTGAAACGGATGGCCGAGCTCTCCTGAGTAGCGAACGCCGGTGACCTGGCGCAAATCGTGCCGGTGCCTCTTCAGGAAGTCGACGAGCGCCCCGGCATTGCGGTACGAAAACCCGAATACCATGCGATGCTCGACGCCCTGCTCCGCTGCATTCCTCGCGATGCGCCGAAGAATTGGGAACCCGTCATTCACGGCGACATCAATGGCCGTGAGATCGCCGGCCTCCATGTAAGAGAGAATCCGCTTCCGCGCCGCGGCGAGCGGCACCAGATGTCGACGAATATGGCCCTCGACCCCAAGCGCGAGGTCGAGGAACGGCTGCCGGCCGCGCGCGCGTGAGCGAAGCCCCGCGAACACGGCATGCAAAGCCGAGGCTTCGACCGCAAACCGCTCCGACCGCTCGCGGGCAATCTCGATGACGCGGCCGACCACGACGTCCGAAGGCAGCGCCGCAAACATCTTCGGCGTGTCGGTTGAATCTGAACCAGCCCCAGGCCGCCCAGTTTCTCCATCGCGAGGTAGATCTTCGAAGTGGGAACGCTTCCCTCGCGGCACAGCGTGGCGGCGTCGGCCACGCCGCAAAGCATCAGCGCCATCAGCGCTTTTCGCTCGTAGAGCGCCAGGCCGATGTGTTCGAGCAGGTCGGGATCCGGCAAGTGCATCGGCTGATTATCTACTACTACGAGTAGTTGAACACGTTTGCCCGACCGATGCAGAGTAGATCGGCACGCTGAACGCGTGCGGAGGAGGGCTTGTGGGTCAGACAGCTTCAGGTCGAGTGATGCCGATCATCGCCGTCGAATCCGTGGACAAAGCGCGGAACTATTACGTCGACAGACTCGGGTTCGAGCACGTGATGGGAATGGTCGGGAAGGACGGGAAGCTCGATTTCTGCACCGTGGTGCTGGGCCAGGCGCGGGTGATGTTCGCGCGCGGCCCCGCCGGCGCGCGGCCGGTCGCGGGCAAGCAGCCCGTCGAGATCTATCTCGAAGTGGAAGACGTCGACGCTTTCCACAACGGACTGAGAAAGAGGGGCGTCGCGATCAGCGATCCGCTGACGCTGCAATGGTGGGGCGATCGCACGTTCAAGGTGCTCGATCCGAACGGCTACGAGATCTGGTTTTACACGAATGTCGCCGAGCCCAAGCCGCCGCAAGGGGCGAAACTGGTCTGACGAATGGCCTACGACGAGAACCTCGCTCGACGAATTCGGAACGCGTGCGAGGCACGGCAAGGATTCACCGAACGGAAGATGTTCGGCGGTCTGGCTTTTCTCTTCCGTGGCCGGATGTGCTGCGGCATCGTGGGGAACGACTTGATGGTCCGCGTGGCGGAAGACGAATTCGAAGCCGTGATGCGCGAGCGTCACGTGCGGCCGATGGACTTCACCGGCAAGCCCCTCAAGGGTTTCGTCTTCGTCTCTCCGCCGGGCTTTCGAACAACGGCGGCGCTGCACGCGTGGCTTGCTCGAGGCGAGCGCTTCGTGCGGCAGAATTCCGCGATCTCCGCAAAACCGAGATCCGGGACACGGCGCGCCGCCAGCTTGCGATCGCGATCGAAGGCCGCCGACTAACGCGCCGGGATCCAATCGTTTTGGCGGCGCACCAGCCGCGCGAACGCCTGCCGCCAGCCTCAGGCCAGCGCCGCTTTGTAGAGCGCGACGAGCTTCGCCCACGCCTTCTCGGCGTCCGGCTTGTTGTAGATCGGGGCGTCGGCCGGCGCCGGCATGTCCGGCACGCACCAGCCGTGCAGGCTCTTGTAGACCTCGATCTCGGCCG
>JACPZV010000136.1 GCA_016195295.1 Acidobacteriota bacterium | reverse complement strand
CGCAAGGCTCGACCTCAATACGTTGCCAACAAACGGTTGGCGGGATTGACAAATGATTGACGCGACTCTCGCTCGTCTCAGAGCCGAACTGCAGACGATGTACGGTCCCCGACTCAAGGGCCTGTACCTGTACGGCTCGTACGCGCGGACGCGGCAGGACGTCGAGTCAGACGTGGATGTGCTGATTGTTCTCGATCGCGTGAACCATTATGCGGATGAAATCGACCGCACCAGCCGCGTCATCTCGGAGCTCTCACTTTATGCCGGCGTGAGCATCAGCCGGGTGATTGTGTCTGAAGCGCAGTGGAACGCCGGCGACACGCGGTTTCTCAGCAACGTTCGGGAAGACGCGGTACCCGTGTGAACATCGAAGCGGGCAAGCTGCTGGAGAAAGCACAGCGAGCCGTTGAAGCGGCCGTTCGATTGAACGATCATGATCCCGACTTTGCGATGGCACGAGCGTACTACGCCATGTTCTACGCGACGGAGGCCCTGCTCGTCGATCGAGGTCTACGCTTCCGCAAGCATGGAGCGATTCATGCCGCGTTCGGTGAGCAATTCGTCAAGAGCGGCATCCTGGATCAGAAATTCCATCGGTGGCTGCTCGACGCCTTCGATAAACGCATTGAGGGCGACTACGGCGTCGAGGTGACGCTCACGCGAGAAGACGTCCTCGTCACGATCCAGCAAGTCGGGAGTTTCTGGCAGCGGCAGGACAACACCTTCAGCCGGAAGAATCGCAATCGTGACTCTGGTGGCTGGCACGAGGCTCGGGCCGTACGAGATCCAGTCGGCGATCGGCGCCGGTGGCATGGGCGAAGTCTATCGCGCCGTCGACACGCGGCTCGATCGCACGGTCGCGATCAAGGTCCTCCCCGCCCGGTTCGCCGCCGATCCGCAGCTCCGCGAGCGGTTCGACCGCGAAGCGCGCGCGATCTCCTCGCTGAGCCATCCGCACATCTGCGCTTTGTTCGACGTGGGCGAGGCAGTCGTCAGTCGCCAGTCAGCAGTCGCCAGTCGTCAGTCGCCAGTCAGCAGTCGCCAGTCACGAGCCACCAGCCACCAGCCACCAGCCCCGACACCATCAGGTTCCTGGTGATGGAGTTCCTCGAGGGTCAGACACTCGCCCAACGACTGGCCGGCGGTGCGCTGCCCTTCGATCAGGCGCTGCAGTACTCGATTCAGGTTGCCGACGCGCTCGACAAAGCGCACCGCTCCAGCATCGTCCATCGCGATCTCAAACCGGCGAACGTGATGCTCACGAAGGCGGGCGCGAAGCTCCTCGACTTCGGTCTCGCGAAGACGACCGCGCCGGTCGTCGCGGCCAGCGGTCTGTCGATGATGCCGACGACGCCGCCTGGCGTGACGGCGCAAGGAACGATTCTTGGGACGTTCCAGTACATGGCGCCGGAGCAGATCGAAGGGCTCGAGGCCGACGCGCGCACGGACATCTTCGCGTTCGGCGCGCTGCTGTTCGAGATGCTGACGGGCAAGACGGCGTTCGAAGGCAAGACGCGCGCGCGCCTGCTCGGCGCAATCTTGAAGGACGAACCGCCGCCGGTGTCGACACTGTTTCAGCGCGCCGAAGGCGAGCGCCCGCGGCCAGACATTCAAACAATGGACCGCATCATTAGTACATGTCTCGCGAAAGATCCCGACGATCGCTGGCAGAGCGCACGCGATCTGTTGCGCGAGTTGAAATGGGTCGCGTCGGGAGCGGCGTCAGATGTGACACCGGACGCTGGTCCGGCTAAAGCCGGACGCCACGTACGGCACGCGCGCGTGGCGTGGGCGGTCGCGAGCGTCCTGGGCATCGCGTTGGTCGCGGCGGCGGTGATCGCCGTGCGCCATCTCCGCGAAACCCCGCCGCGAGCCGACGCAATTCAGTTCACGATTCCCGCGCCGGAGAATTCGCACTTTGGCGGGCCACCAGGCGGCGGCACTGGCACGGCGACGCAACTCGCGGTGTCGCCCGACGGCCGCCATATCGCGTTCGTCGCGACCAGCCAGGACACGTTCGTCGTCTGGCTGCGATCCGCCGGCATGCTCGTCGCGCGACCTATACCTGGCAGTGAAGACGGTTCGTTTCCCTTCTGGTCGCCCGACAGCCGATTCGTCGCATTCTTCGCCCGCGGCAAGCTGAAGAAAGTGCTCGTCACAGGCGGGCCGCCGATCGTCTTGTGCGACGCGCCCGCCGGGCGCGGCGGCACATGGAACGCGGACAACAGCATCGTATTCGCGCCAGCGAGCACAGGCGTCCTTCAAACGCGTGTCTGGGGCCGGCGGTGTGCCGACGCCAGCGACCACGCTTGACAAGGCGTACGGTGAGACGAATCATCGATTCCCCCACTTCTTTCCGGATGGACGTCATTTCTTTTACACAGCCGTGACCGGCGGCGCCAACGCGCCGAAGCCGTCATTGATAAAAATCGGCGCACTCGACTCCACGCAAGCGACGACGCTGTTTCAAGCCGAGTCGTCGGTGGCGTACGCCTCTGGACATCTCCTCTTTTTGCGCGACGGCAGCCTCATGGCGCAGCCCTTCGACCCGGCCTCCCGCCAGAGTACGGGCGACGCGTTTCCGGTCGCGGAGCAGATCGGTACCGAAAACGTCCGCTATGCGTCGTTCTCCGCGTCGCCGGCCGGCGTGCTTGTGTACGGTCACGGCGCCGGGGTCGCCGGAGCGCAGTTGACATGGTTTGACCGCACGGGGAAGGCGCTCGGCACAGTCGGCGACGTGGGGCTCTACGACAGCATTGCGCTGTCGCCCGACGAACGTCGAGTTGCTGTCACGCTCAGGACCGGCTCGCCGCCGAATCGTGACGTCTGGGTCATCGATCTGACGCGATCGGTCAGCTCGCGACTCACGTTCGATCCCGGCGACGACACTAATCCCGTCTGGTCCCCGGACGGTTCGCGCATCGCGTTCGAGTCACGGCGCTCTGGGCAATCTGGCCTGCGCCTGAAGCTCGCGGGCGGAACGACGGACGATGAGTTGTTGCTAAAGGCCGATGCGCCCGTCGCCTCGATGACTCCCACTGACTGGTCTCGCGATGGACGCTTCATCGCATACACCGGCACCGCCCCTGGCGCTGATCTCTGGATCCTTCCGCTGTCAGGCGATCGCAAGCCGTTCGCGTTTCTTCAAACACCGTTCATTGAGAGCAGCGCGGTGTTTGCGCCGGACGGCCGCTGGATCGCCTACCGATCCGACGAGTCAGGTCAAAGCCAGGTCTACGTGCAGCCGTTTCCGGCAACAGGCGGGAAATTCCAGGTTTCAAAGAACGGCGGCGTACAGCCCTCGTGGCGCGGCGACGGCAAGGAACTGTTCTTCATCGCGCCAGACGCGACGATGATGGCCGCGGCCATCGATACGACACGTCAGTTCGAAGCAGGAGTCCCCCAATCCTTGTTTCAGAGCGGAATCGCCGTTTTGTCAACGCGCCTTTACGGGGTGACGAGAGACGGAAAACGGTTTCTCGTCGTTGGTGTCCCGCAGCGGTCCAGCGCACTCCCACTGACCGTCGTCGTCAACTGGCTGAGTGCTGTACAAAAGTGAAAAGAGAAAACTGAAAACTTAAAACTCAAAGAGTCCTTAGTTTTCTCTTTTCACTTTTCAGTTTTAAGTTTCTCAAACCGCACCGTGGCAGACGTTTTTGGAACGGCCACGAGATGATAGTACGAAGTGATCACCTGCGCGGTCACGGCGCCGGGCGGCGGATCCATCTGGCGGTACCGGACGACGAAGGCCGCGCCATCCGGCGCAGCGCTCAGGATCTCGAGTTGATACCCCGCCGTGGGCCGGCTGCCGAGAAACACGCCGACCACCATCTCCTTTGAGAAATCAACCGCGGGCCGCCTGCGGTCCGGCGAGTGCTGCTGCCAGAGCGCGGTCCACTCCGCCTCCGTCCGCGCGACCGCCTGCTTCGCATCGTCCATGTGGCTTTGGTCGCCCTTGGCGATCGTGCGTAAGGCGTCGGCAGGTCTGAAAGCCTGCGCGACAACGGCCGGCAACAGCACTTGAAGGGCAACCAGGATCGCACTGACGTTTCTCATCGTCCGGCCACCGGCGGCGTCACGATCAGCCGCACTTGCCGGCCCATGACTTCGCTGTTGCCGAGCCGCGTTTTCGCCGACACGGTGAGCACGTACGGTCCCGGCTCCAGATCCTTCAGCGGAATCCGCGTCGTGTACCCGTACCCGCCGCGCTGCCCGCCCAGATCGCTCGAGTCGCGCACTTCGTCGGTCTTGAACATCACCTTGCCCTCGTCTGTGGTCACGGTGGCGGTGATATCCACTTTGTGCGGTGTGCCGCCCTGGTTGTCGTAGACCTCCGCGAAGAGCGCGACTTCCTCGTTCTGCGGGAACGACCGCGACGCGACGGCGGGCCCCGGCAGGACGCCGCGCAGCTGTTCGTCGGTGTGCACGGTCGGCACTTGCGATGAGATCGGCGACGTGAGGACGAGACCGCTGATGCTGAACGGCATCTTGATGAAATCGGGGACATCGACGTCGAGCAGCACTGATCCGACGGCGCCGCCCGCGGAGTCGTGCGCGGCGACGCGCATCTGATACTTGCCCGGCGGCAAGTCGAGGCGATTGAGGACGCGCAAACCGTTTTGCTCGATGCGCGTCTTGGTCTCGGGCCTCAGCGCGTTCATCGCGATCGCGTCCGTGTTGCCGCCCTTCACTTTGCCGTTGGCATCGATGGCAAGGTACGAGAGCTGAATCTTGTCGGTCGGGCTCAGTTGCAGGTCGCGCCCGCGCAGCTCGACGCCGAGCAGCACCGACGCATTCGGCGCCGCGCCCTTAAACGGCGCGGTGAACGCGTGCATCGTCAGGCCGCTCACCGGCAGCGGACTGTCGAGCGCGTCGCGGACTTCCGGCGTCCGCACGTCTTTGCTCGACGTCGCGACCGGATCCGCTTTCTTCGGCGTCACGTAGCCTTTGCGCGCCCGGACGGTCACACCCGGCCGCGTCACGCGGACGTCGATCTTGTGCAGCCGTCCCGGCCGCGCGTCCGGCGGATAGTACGCGAGCACGTAATACGAGCTGTTGTCCTCGACGATGCGCGTGAACGCCGTCGAAAAATCGTTGCGGTTGACGACGGCGAACCCACCGGTTTCCTCCGAGAGACTCCGCAGGCTGTCCTGCGCCAGGCGGACCTCGTTCCAGAGCGAGCCTTGCCCAATGCCGAGGGCGTCGAATCGACCGAGATCGGTTCGTACCCCGACGACTCCTCGCTCGGCATTGCGCAAGGCTCGCTCTGGAACGAGGTCCGCCTGGCGCAGGTCGCGCGTCCGGTAGTACTCGGCGGTCTTGTTGGCCGTCGCTGAATCGAGCTTGCGGCCCTGCGTCTTGTCCACCGCCGCGAGCAACAGCTTCTTGTTGCTCGTGAACTCCTGGTTCGCGCTGGAAGCGCCGGCCGTGTGGACGACCGCCATCACATCGTTCGCGCCCAGGCGCCGCTCGATGAACTGCTTCGCCGCGGCCTTCACGCGCTGCGTGCGGCCGAAGCGCGTGTGGTAGTCGTCTATCACCATGACGTAGACGCGGCCGTCGAACGGCTTCTCGTTCGTCTTGACGTCCGGTTCGATCGGCTCGGCCGCAAACAGCGGACGATCGCCGCGCTCCACCGGGATGTCGACGTGCGTGAACGTCGTAATGGTCTGGTTCTTCCCGTCCTCCAGGACCTGGAAGTCTTCCTTCTTCAGATCGCGGACGAGGTTGCCGTTGCGATCGGTCACGACGACGTCAACTTCCACGTAGTCGACGCGGAGCTTGAACGTCGGCTGCTGCGACGTTGGCGCGGGATTCTGGCCGGCCGTAAGCGCGGCACCGGTCAGCAGTACGAACAGCGCGGCGAACTTGGCACGTGGATTCATAAAATTCTCACACCTTCGCTGGCATTCAGGCGTGAATCGATTATAGCGTCCCGGCCCGCCTCCGCTCGCGGCCGTCTAGCGCGAGCTGCGGCGAGGCACGCCGAAGCGCGACGCGCAAAGGCGGCTATACTGGGCGGGATGTCCTCAGCTCAGGCGGCGGCGGACCCGTCCGTCAAATTGGACGTGGCGGCGGTGCAGGCGGCCTTGCGGGCCGATGGGCTGGACGGCTGGCTGCTCTACGACTTTCGCGGCCTGAATCCGATCGCCGCCGACGTCACCGGGGTGAATCGCCAGGGCGGTCACCTCGCCACCCGCCGCTGGTATTACTTGATTCCGGCAACCGGCGAACCGCGCGCGCTCGTGCACAAGATTGAAAAGGATTCGCTCGCGCACCTGCCGGGGTCGGCCGAACGGTACGCGGGCCGCGACCAGTTGGAAGCGGGTCTCCGCCGCTTGCTCGCCGGGATGAAGCGCATCGCGATGGAATACTCTGCGGGCTGCGCGATTCCTTACGTCGCGCGCGTCGATGCGGGTACGATTGAGCTCATCCGACAAGCAGGAAACGTCGACGTCGTCTCGTCGGGCGATCTCATCCAGCGCTTCTCCGCCATCTGGGACGCTGCCGCGATCGCCACGCACCGTCTCGCTTCGGCGTCGCTTCATCGCGTGAAGGATCAGGCGTTCGCGGCGATCGCGCAACGGCTGCGCGATCGGATCGCGACGACCGAGTACGACATTCAACAACTGATGACCGGCTGGTTCCGCGACGAAGGACTGGTGAGCGACTCGGATCCGAACGTGTCGGCCGGCGAGAACTCGGGCAACCCACACTATCTGCCGACGGCGACGGCGAGTCGGCCGATTCGAGCGAACGACATCGTCCTGCTCGATCTGTGGGGCAAGCTCGAGCGGCCCGGCGCGGTGTACGCCGACATCACGTGGATCGGCTACACGGGCCGCAGCGTGCCGGAGCGCTTCGCGAAAGCGTTCGCCGCGGTGTGCGGCGCGCGCGACGCCGGGATCGTACTCGTGCAGCAGGCGGTCCGCGCCGGACGCGAACTGGGCGGCTGGGAAGTGGACCGTGCGGCGTCGACAGTACTAAAGGATGCCGGTTACGGCGATCGTATCCTGCACCGAACCGGCCACAGCCTTGGTGAGTCCGTGCACGGTAACGGCGTGAACATGGACGACTACGAGACGCACGACGACCGCCGGCTGCTGCCGGGTACAGGCTTTACGATCGAGCCGGGCGTCTATTTCGAGGAGTTCGGCGTCCGGACGGAAATCAACATGATCGTCGGCTCGCGCGACGCGGCGGTGACCGGGTCGCTGCAGACAGATATTCTTAGTCTGGTGTAGGGCGGGTCCTTTTGGACCCGGTGTAGGGCGGGTCCTTCTGGACCCGGTGTAGGGCGGGTCCTTTTGGACCCGCCGGAGGCGTCATGATGTCAACGCGCAAGACCACGCTCTTCTACGGAATCCTGATCGCCACGGCCTCGCTGTTCGTCGGCATGGTCATCGCCTCGCGGCTCGACCTCTCGCCGTCCTCGTCTGCGCAAACCATCGCGGTGCCGCCGATGAACAGCGCGCCGCTCACGGGGCCGATCGACGCGTCCACGTTCCGGAACATCGCGAAGGCCGCCACGCCGATGGTCGTCAACATCCGGACGGAGATGAAGACGAAGACGCAGGACCTCACCGATTTCTTCGGCGGAGGCGGCGCGCCCGACGATCTCTTCCATCGCTTCTTCGGCAACCCGGGCGACGACACGCCGCAGCAGGGCGGCCGCGGTCGCGGCCAGGGTCAGGGCCAAAACCGTCAGCGTGAGCAGACGACGCGCGCGGCCGGCACGGGGTTCATCATCAGCAAAGACGGCTTCATCCTGACGAACAACCACGTCGTCGAGGACGCGACCAAGATCGAAGTCGCGCTCTTCGGCGACGACGATGCGGACATCAGCTACACGGCGAAGGTCGTCGGACGCGATCCGCTGACGGACAGCGCGCTGATTCAGCTCGTGGACAAGCCGAACCATCCGCTCGTCGAAGCCAAGTTCGGGGACTCGTCGCAGATCGCCGCGGGCGATTGGGTGATGGCGATCGGCAACCCGTTCGGCTGGGAGCACACGGTGACGGTCGGCGTCATCAGCGCCACGTCGCGCGCGTTCCATGTCACCGACGGCCGCACGAACGACATGCTCCAGACCGACGCGGCGATCAATCCGGGCAACTCCGGCGGCCCGCTGCTCAACGTGCGCGCGCGCGGGCAAGGTCACGCGCGGCCGCATCGGCGTATCGGTGGTGGCCATCCCGCGTGAAGCGCTCGAAGACTTCGGGCTCAAGGAGCGCAAGGGCGCGCTTGTCTCGCAGGTGCCGTCGGGCGGCGCGGCGTCGAAGGCCGGCATCGAGCCCGGCGATATCATCGTCCAGTACAACGGACGGCCGATCGCCAACAGCGAGGAGTTGGTGAAAATGGTCGTCTCGACCAAGCCTGGCACGACGGTTCCGATCAAAGTGCTTCGCAACAAGCAGGAGAAGACGCTCAACGTCACCGTGGATGAGCTCGATCTTGAAGCGGAACAGAACGCGACGCGCCGCACGCCGCAGCAGGATCAGCCGCAGGCGGACGCGCAGGGCGCGGGCGGATTCGGTTTGACGCTCGAAAACGTCACGCCGCAGCTGGCGCGGCGTCTCGCGCTGCCGTCGGGTCAGACGGGCGCCGTCATCACGGAAGTGGATCAGGACGGCGCGTCGGCCGGCTTCCTGCGCCAGGGCGACGTCATCCTGTCGGTGAATCGGAAAGCCGTGGCGAACGCCGCCGACGCGGCGCGCGAGCTGGCAAAAGTGGCGTCGGGGCGCATCGCGCAGATTCTCGTCTGGCGCGACCGCGGCGAAACCTTCGTGCCTGTGAAGAAAGACTGAGATTGCAGATTTCAGATTGCAGATTTCAGATTGGCTGACTGAGCTACTCCGTGAACGCGGGCCGCTGACGGTGGCCGCGTTCATGGATCTCGCGCTCTACCACCCTGAGTTCGGTTACTACGCCCGCGGCGCCCAGCGTTCCGGGCGCGCGGGCGATTTTTTTACCAGCGTCGACGTCGGCCCGCTCTTCGGCGAGCTCCTCGAGATCCAGCTCGCCGAAATGGCGGAGTGGCTGCGCCAATCGTCAGTCGCCGGTCACCAGTCACCAGTCACCAGCCGCCAGCCACCTTTCGATCTTGTCGAAGCCGGCGCCGGCAACGGCCGCCTCTCCGCCGACATCCTGCGCGCCGCCCGGCGCGGCGATCCGGCGTTCTACGACGCGATGCGACTCCATCTGGTTGAAGTGAGCGCCGAGGCGCGCGACGCGCAGCGGAACACGCTTGGAGACGTCGCCGACCGGCTGGTCTCATCCAGCGCGTCGCTCCCCGAATCCTTCGAGGGCGCACTCGTCGCGAACGAACTCGTCGACGCGTTCCCGGTCCATCAAGTGGTGATGCGCGAAGACGGGTTGCGCGAGGTGTACGTCACCACGTCACACCATCACGCCATCACCACCTGCGAGGGACCGCCGTCGACCCCGGCGCTGCAGGAGTATCTCGATCGCCTCGGCGTGACGCTCGAACCGGGATGGCGCGTCGAGATCAACCTGCGCGCCGTCGACTGGGTCCGCGACGCGGCGCGTCGCCTGCGCCGTGGATTCCTGATCCTGATCGACTACGGCCATGACGCACGCGATCTGTATTCGGTCACGCACGCCTCCGGCACGCTGACGACGTTCTCCGGGCACCGCAGCGCCGGACCGGAGTCGTCTGTGGATGCGCCGGCCTGGCTGCGGCATCCGGGTGGACAGGACTTGACGGCGCACGTGGACTTCACGAGCGTCCGCGCCGCGGCGGAAGCCGAGGGCGCGACAACGATCGGGTTTCTCGATCAGACGTATTTCCTGCTGGGCCTGCTGAAAAGGGGACGGGGGTCTTTTCCGGAGCCCGGCGCGTTCGAAAAAGATCCCCGTCCCCTTAAAACCCTCGTCATGCCGGGCGGCCTGGGCAGCACGCACAAGGTGCTGATCCTCGGCAAGAACGTCGGCACGCCCGCCCTGCGCGGATGTTCGTTCAGTATGAGAGTCACGTGAAGAAAACCCACCCCCCCGTGGTAAATCCGTACGTACTCCTCGGGCTGACGATCATGATCGTCTCCGAAGCGGCGACGCTCATGCACATCGAGCCGTTCTGGTCGTGGAATACGCCGATCGCGTGGACGGGCTTCATCATCTTCGCCGACGCCATCGTCTGGCGCGCGCGCGGCAACTCGTGGATTCGATCCGCGCCGCGGGAATTCGCGGGGCTCGCGCTCGTGTCGATTCCGCTGTGGCTCGTCTTCGAGGGTTACAACCAGATCATCGACAACTGGCACTACGTCGGCCTTCCGGAGAACGCGGCGCTTCGGATTTTCGGCTACGCCTGGTCCTTCGCCACGATCTGGCCGGCGGTGTTCGAGGGGGCGGAAATGATCGCAGTTGTCAGGGCGGGTAGGGCTGGTGGGGTGGGTGGGGCAGGTGGGGAGAATGCGGCAAACACTTCCCCACCCGCCCTACCCGGCTCATCAGCCCTACGCGGCCTGTCCATCGCCGCAGGCGCCGCGATGCTCATCATTCCGTTCTTCGTCGCGGCGCCCATCGCGCGATATCTTGCCGCGCCGATCTGGCTCGGCTTCATCTTCTTTCTCGATCCGATCAATG
>JACPZV010000135.1 GCA_016195295.1 Acidobacteriota bacterium | reverse complement strand
TGCGTAGGGCGGGTCCTTTTGGACCCGCCTGCGCAGCCGGGTCCGGAAGGACCCGGCCTACAGATCCGCCAGGTGCCCTTAAGGCTTCTTCGTGAAATGCGCGTTGCCCAGACGCCGGTAGGGCCCGCCGTCGATCGAGAATTCCTCGGTCATCTCGAACGCGACGGGCGACGTGACGTGGATGAAGCGACGCAGCTGATACAACTTGCCGTTCGCCTGCACGGGCGAGGTCACGAAAGTGATGCCGATCGGGCTGCGCCAGTTGCCGATACTCACCAGCTCGGTGCCGTTGGCGTGACGCTCCTGAAACACCAGCATGTTCGTCTCGGGATCGAGGCCGATCGCCAGGCTCTCTGAATACGCCTTGCCCGCGACCTCGCCGTCCAGCTTGCCCGTTACGAAGGTCGACGCGCCGGTTCGGGTGAACGTCACGGCGCCGGTCCGGCTGCCGGCACTGAGCGGCGGATACTCCGCGCCGAGATACTCGAACGTCCAGCGGCCGGCGAAGTAGTCGATCTTCTGCTCGACCTGCGGCTGGATCACTTCAGCACGCGGCCGGCGCTGCAGCGCGAACGCGACGTCGAAATGCTGTCCGCCCACGCCTAGCGTGCCCGCGCCCTTCATTGACGCGCCTTCGACCGTCAGATCGCCGGTCAGCGTGACGTCGCCGAGCCGCGATTCCGAGGCGGCTTCGATCGTCACCCGCGTACCGGTCACGGCGATTGTCTTCAGGGGAATCTCGGCGGTCGCGGTCATCCCACTCGTCGACCCGAAATACGTGTCGTTGCGCTTCGCAATCGTGATGATGATCGGGCTGTCCACGCCCGGCGCGGAGGTAAGCGTCCCGCGCCAGTTGCCGGCGACCGGATCCGCTTGCGCCCCTCGGCCCTGTGAGGGTGGTAGGGCGGGTGGGCCGGGTGGGGCAGGCGGGGGCGGCGGGTTCTGCAGGCGCGCCTGCGGGGCGCCCGCGAGCAGACTGGCGACCAAGAACGATCGGAAGAACATCCGCCACCTCGATCAGGCGGGTCCAAAAGGACCCGCCCTACTGATCTGCTGATGTAGGCCGGGTCCTTTCGGACCCGGCGCGGATCCACGGATGTAGGCCGGGTCCTTTCGGACCCGGCACGGATCCACGGATGTAGGCCGGGTCCTTTCGAACCCGGCGCGATCACTGCTGCGACGTCGACCGCATCGTCTTCCGGTGCGCGTCGAAGAACTCCACGACCGCTGCCAGGTTGGGCGCGACGACGTCGCTGTGCAAACCACCGGGCACTTCGATGTACTTGAACTCGATGCCAAGTTCTTCCATCTTCGCGACCATCATGCGTGAGCCGGCGACATTGACCGTGGGATCCGCGTCGCCGTGCACGATGATCTCTGGCACGGTGCGAATGCGCTCGAGCGTGTCAGGCGCGCCGTTGCCGGAAATCGGCGCGATGGCGGCCCAGATGTCCGGATACTTCGGCGCGACCTTCCACGTGCCGATGCCGCCCATCGAGTGGCCCATGAGGTAGATTCTGCGCTCATCGATCTTGTACTGCTGCCGCACGCGCTGCAGCACCTGCATCACGTCCTGCTCGCTGAAATCCTGCGTCCGCTTCGTCGTCGGATCCGCCGGCGGATTGCCGAGGCCCCAGCCGTACGACCCGTCGACGCGATAGCCGAGCGGCGCCGCGACGATGTAGCCATGCTGTTCCGCGAGCGGAGGCAGCTTCTTTTCGTAGCCGTCGAAGAACGCGTCCTCCGTGCCGCCAAGCCCGTGCAGCGCGACGATCAGCGGATACGCTTTCGATCCGTTGTACGTCGTCGGGATGTACGTGCGGTACGGAATGATCTCGTTCGCGGCGTCGAGCAGGTAATGGCGCCTGATGTCGCCCGTGCGGCCGGCGAACGGATTTTTTTTCGCTTTCACCGCCGTGGCGACCGCTTCGGCGGCGGCGAGATCCCTCTCCGGATCGAACGTGCGCAGTTCCAGGCGACCGCGGTTCACGTTGCGCATCCGGTCGACGGGGAACAGGATCTCCGCGCGGAGATTCTCCGGCGCAGCCTTCGCCGCGGTCTCGAGCCGCGCGACGACGTCGTCCAGCCCTTTGCGCAACGAGATTGACAGACTGGGCCTGCCGAGTGGCGCCAGCTGATCCGACACATCGATTTCGAGCTGATAGGCGCCGTCGGCGACGTCATGGAAATCCAGCTCGAAGGGGAACGGCGACTCGCGGAGATCGCGGCCGACGCCTTCGAATGTGCCGAGGTCCTTGACGACGGCGCCGGGTTGCAGCGGCACGCCCGGCCCGGCCGGCGTCGGACGCTGGCGCAGCACGACGTGCGCGGTCAACGCGCGCTGCAGATCGATCGACGGCAGATAGATCTGTTCGAGCCGCGCCGGATAGGGCTTCGCGGAATCGGCGACGACGTGATCCGTACGGATCACCAGCGAGTTCGTGTAGTCGAGCGCGGGCGTCCACGCCCGGCTCGAAAGGAGCACGATGCCCTTCGCGAAGAGACGCCGGAGTTCGCCGTTCTTGCCGAGCCGACTGGCCTCCGCGATCTGCGCGTCGAGCGCGTCGATCTGCGCTTTCAGCTCGCCCTGCGGTTTCACCGTGTTTTTGCGTGTCGTGTAGCCGACGCGGACCGACGCAAGGCTGGTGAGCGCCTGGGGCAACGCGGTCGACGGGAGGATCGCGCACAGGGAGACAAGGACAAGCGTGCGGACTTTCATAGGTGCTCCTTGCGGCGTAATGCTACATGAAAACTGGTGGCTGGTGGGCTGGTGGCTGGTGACCGATTCACTTCTTCTGCGCGACAAATTTGATCTGGTTCAGCATTTCCGTCTGCGTCGGCAACTCCGCTGCGCCGGTGGGGAAGCCGGCCTTGAAGAGCATGAACGCGAGGATGTCCGCGTTATCTTGACGGCTGACGCTGCCGGGCTTGTCGGCCGGCATGCCGATGCGCATGCGCTCGAACAAATCGCCGACCGAGAGATCGCTCCAGTTGGACGTGAAGTCGCCGCCGGTCAGCGCCGGCGCGACGTCGGCGCCCGTCAGATCTGGCGCGTGGCACTTCGCGCAGTTCTCCGAGTAGAGCGCGTCGCCGCGCTTCGCTTGCGCGTCCGTGAACACCGCATCCCACGTCGTCTTCGTCGCGTCCTGGCTCGCCCGCACCGCTGTGCACGTCGTCGCGCCGTACAGCGCACAGCCGATCACGATGAGTCCGGTCGTCATCAGCTTCATGCGCGTCATTATCGCTCGCGCAAAGCGCGACTGAGATCGGGACCGTCAATCTGTCGGCGGACAAATGACGGGAATCGTCTCCCGCTTGTTGCGGCGGTACACGCGAAAGTCTTCCCGGTCGACCGTGATGACCGAATGGCGGGGATACAGCTCGCTCATCCTGATCAGACAGAGGTCGGCCAGATCGGGTTTCCGGTCTGCGAATCGTTTCGCCAGGGCGGCGAGCTGCGGCAAGTGGTCGTTGCACTCGAATGAAACGGTGATCAAGCCTTCGGCCACCAGCGCCAGCGTGACGGCAACGCTTCGCAAGTGGAACGCCGTCTCGGCGAGAACCGGCTCGCACGTGAGCAGGGGTTCGGTGACCCGTGCCGCCAGGCCGACCGCCCACTCGTGATGGTCGTCGCCGCGATTCGAAAATGCGACGAGGAAGCCGGTATCGGCGATGCCCTTCACCGTTTTGAGAATCCCTTACGCGTGGACAGATCCCGGGCGCCCCGAACCGAGCCGGCCAGGCGCATGAAGGACTGCGTCGAGGCCGCCCGGGCTTTCTCGATCTGATCCCGAACGATCTTCCCCCGCGGCACGCCGGTCTTGTCGGCTTCGTGCTCAAGCCACTCGGCCAGATCTTTCTGAAGTCGAACGGTTAGTGTATGGCCCATATGTCAATAGTGTAACACATCACTGTCTTCGGAACCGGACGAGTCGGAGGTCTGCTGATTAGCGGCCCGGCCTATCTCGTCGGCGCGCTGTTCGTCGTCGACTGGTTCTACCGACGGCAAAGGCGAACCTCGAACCCTGAACCCGGAACCGAACCCTGAACCCTGAACCGGGAATCGTCACGCCCGTCCAACGATTCCCGCCGCGGTCCGCGCAAGAAATTCTACACGCGCGTCGAACGTCGCGAAGCGTGCGTCGGTCGTCTGGCCCTGCTTGTACCGGAAGTAGATCTGCTGGATGACGACGGCGATCTTGAAGAGCGCGAAAATCTCGTAAAAGCGAATGCCGGAGAGGTCGCGCCCAGATCGCGCGGCGTAGCGCTCGATGATCTCGTCGCGCGTGAAATAGCCGGGCCGATGCGTGACCGTCGTCAGCGCGTCGCGCATCGACTGTGG
>JACPZV010000238.1 GCA_016195295.1 Acidobacteriota bacterium | reverse complement strand
GTCGTGCGCGGTCGAGGGATTGTCGGCGAAGCGCTTCGACGAGTACCTCTCACTCGGCCAGGTTCCTCGCGTCGGCGACGGACGCTCGGCTAAAGCCTCGCGCTACGAAGATTGGGTTCCGCCGCTCGACGAAGTAGCGCGAGGCTTCAGCCGAGCGTGGAGTGAAGCGCCCGAGAAAGTCGACGCGGCCGACGAGTCGGTGCCCATGGCCGACTCGGACGACGAAGCCGTTGTCGCCGGAACGTTGCGGTCGCCGTGGAAGTGGGAAGAACTGATCGTCGAGTCCGCGGTCGTCGGCGGTCGCACGCGATCGGACGGCGCCGCGCGCTGGCGTCGACGGCTGGACGGGCTGGACGCGGACTATCGCTACCGCATCGCCGCGCTCAAGACGGAAGAGCCGGAGTCGGCGCGCATCCCGCGCTTCGAGCGCGACCTCAGGAATCTCAAGCACCTGCGCCAGTTCGCGCTGCCGATTGTGGACGCGCTGGCGGAGTGGCCCGAGCGCTCGACGTGGGGCGAGTGGCTGGATCGGTTTGCGGCGCTGGCGAGGCGCGCGCTGTGGCGGCCCGCGCGCGTGCTCGAGACCTTGGCGGACCTGCGTCCGATGGCCGACGTCGGACCAGTCACGCTGGACGAGGCGCGCGACGTTCTCCACGACCGGCTCGTGACGCTGGATTGGGATCCACCGGCACGACGGTACGGCCGCGTGTTCGTCGGCACGCCGCACCAGGCGCGCGGCCGCACGTTCCGCGTCGTCTTCGTGCCCGGCCTGGCCGAGCGCGTCGTGCCGCAGCGTCCGCGCGAAGATCCGCTGCTGCTCGACGACCGCCGCGCCGCGCTCGACGCCGGCCTCGTCTCACAGAGGCAGCGCGGCGACGCCGAACGCCTGCTGTTGAAGATCGCGATCGGCGCCGCGAGCGAACGGCTGTATCTCTCGTATCCGCGCCTCGACGTCGCCGAAACGCGCGCTCGCGTGCCGTCGTTTTACGCGCTGGATGTGATGCGCGCCATCACGGGTCGCGTGCCGGACCACCGTGTGCTGGCGTCCGAGGCCGCGGACGCGGGCGGCGCGAGCCTCGCGTGGCCGGCGCCGAAAGATCCCGATCGCGCCATCGACGACCTCGAACACGATCTGGCGACGCTCAAGCCGCTGCTCGATGCGCGCGAGGCCTCGTCCGTCAAAGGGCACGCGCACTACCTGCTGGGGTTGAACGACGCGCTCCGGCGATCCGTGATCAGTCGGTGGGCGCGCGGACGCGCCCCGTGGTCGCCGAGCGACGGCTTGATCAAGATCGCGCCGGGCACGAAGGCGGCGATCGACGCGAATCGGTTGCGCGCGCGACCGTACTCGCTCTCCGCGCTGCACTCGATCGGGCCGTCTCGACGCTCGACCGCGTGCTCGATCGCGTGGCCGCCGAATACGCGGAGAAGCTGGCGCCGGCCATCGACCGCGTGTGGCGCGACGAGATCGGCGAGATCCGGCGCGACCTCGGCATCTGGGTGCAGAAGCTTGCCGACGATCAGGCGTGGACACCCGCGTACTTCGAGTTCAGCTTCGGCCTCGCAGACGAGGGCCGCGATCCGCGGAGCTTGAAAGATCCGATCACCGTCGACGGCAAGTTCGTCCTGCGCGGTTCCGTCGATCTCATCGAGCACCGGCCGGATCTGGAGGTTCTGCGCGTGACGGATCACAAGACCGGCAAGAACCGGTCGACGCCCGATCTCATCGTCGGCGGGGGCACGACGCTCCAGCCCGTGCTCTACAGCGTGGCGATCGAGCGCGGGCTCGGGAAGAAAGTTCTCGCCGGCCGGCTGTTCTACACCACGACGGCGGGCGGCTTCGTCGAACATGCCATCCCGATCAACGACTACACGCGCGGCCAGGGTCTGCAGGTGCTGGCGATCATCGATCGCGCGGTCGAGATGGGTTTCCTGCCAGCGGCGCCAGCGGAGCGTGCGTGCGCGTGGTGCGACTTCCGTCCCGTCTGCGGCCCACGCGAAGAAGAGCGCGTCGGCCATAAGGCGCAGGACAAGCTCGCCGATCTGCTCGCGCTGAGGGCGCTGCGATGAGCGCCCGCGTGATCGGGTTCCCTGTGACACACGCCCCGGGCGACGCCGACGCGCGCCACGCGATCGCGAACGATCTCGACACGACGCTCGTCGTGGAAGCCGCGGCGGGCACGGGAAAAACCACCGAGCTGGTGAAGCGCATCCTGCGCGTGCTCGCGACGGGCCGCGCGACGATGACGGAGATCGTCGCGGTCACGTTCACGGAAAAAGCGGCGGGCGAGCTGAAGCTCCGTCTTCGCGAGGCCCTCGAAAACGATCGCGCTGAAGCGACGGACGGTGTAGTGAAGCAGCGCCTCGAGGACGCGCTCGAAACGCTCGAAGACGCGCACGTCAACACCATTCACGGCTTCTGCGCCGAACTGCTGCGCGAGCGGCCGGTGGAAGCGCGTGTCGATCCGCTCTTCTCCGTTCTGACCGAACCGCAGGCCGATCGTCTGTACTCGCGCGCCTTTCACGCGTGGCTCGAAGACGCGCTGCAGAATCCCCCCGAGGGCGTGCGACGCGCGCTGCGGCGGACGAGCGCGCCGTCGTTCCTGGGCGGCGGCGAGCATAGCGGACCCGTCGATCGACTGCGCGGCGCGGGCTACGCGCTCGCGGCCCAGCGCGACTTCCCGGCGCCCTGGAGCCGTCCGGCGTTTGATCGTGCGTCGGAAATCGATCGCCTCGTGGCCGCGCTCCATCACCTCGCCGATCTGTCGGCGGCCGCGTCGTCCGAGCGCGACAACGTGTTTGTGGATCTGGACGCGGTCAGGCGCTTGAGCCGGCAGATCAGGCTGGAGCAGACGTTCGGGCAGCCGCCTGCGCCCGTGCCGGGCTTCGGCGGACGCGATCTCGACGGGTGGGAAGCGCGGCTCGTCGATCTCACGCGCGACCGCGGGTTCTCGCGCACGCGCAAGGGCAGCGGCTACAAGTTCGGCAAGGACGTGACGCGGACCGAGGTGCTGGCCGCTCGCGCCGCGTTGTGTGCCGATCTGCAGCAGTTCCGCAAAGACGCCGACGCCGACCTCGCGGCGAGTCTCCAGCAGGAACTGTCCGGCGCGACCGCGCGCTATCAAGATCTCAAACGCGCGGCCGGCTCGCTCGATTTCACCGATCTGTTGGCCCGCGCGCGCGACCTGATCAAGACGAACGACGCCGTCCGGCGGCATCTGCAGCGGAAGTTCACGCGCATCTTCGTCGACGAGTTCCAGGACACCGATCCGATTCAAGCCGAGATCCTGCTGCTCCTCGCCGATAGCGTTCCGGGCAAGCTGTTCATCGTCGGGGACCCCAAGCAGGCCATCTATCGATTTCGCGGCACTGACGTCGGTACCTACTGGCGCGTCCGCGACGAGATCCGGGACGCGGGGGGACGCGTGCTGCAGCTCACGACGAGCTATCGCAGCGTGCCGGCGATTCAGCGGTTCGTGAACGCGGCGTTCCGAATCGCGATGACCGGCGATCCGTTCGCGCTGCAGGCGGAGTACGTCCCATTGTCGGAGCATCGCCCCGCGGGTGATTCGCAGCCTGCGATCGTCGCGCTGCCCGTCCCGGAGCCGTACTCGCGTCGCGGTCCGTTGAAAGCATCGGCCAAGGCGATCGAATCGTCTTTGCCGGATGCGGTCGGTGCGTTCATCGCGTGGCTGGTGGACGAGAAGAACGGATGGAGCATTCAGCCGCGCGACGTCGCCGTGCTGTTCCGGCGGTTCGTCAGCTTCGGCGAGGACATGACGCGGAAGTACGTCGACGCGATCGAAGCGCGCAACGTGCCCCATCTGCTGGTCGGCGGCAAGGCGTTTCACGGGCGCGAAGAGGTTGAAACGATCCGCGCGGCGCTCGCCGCGATTGAGTGGCCCGACGACGAGCTGTCGGTGTTCGCGGCGCTCAAAGGATCGCTCTTCGCGATCGACGACGAGCATCTGCTCGAGTTCCGTCACCGTTTCGGGACGTTCCATCCATTCAGGATCCCGAAAGAACTGGGCGGCAACACGGGTCAGGATCTCGTGCTCACCGGCGAGGCGACGACGCACTTGACGCCCATTGCGGAGGCGCTGCGCGTGCTGCAGCAGCTGCATCGCGGCCGGAATTACCGACCCGTGGCGGACACCATCGGACGACTGCTCACCGAGACGCGGGCCCACGTCGGATTCATCCTGCGACCGGCGGGCGAACAGGCGCTGGCGAACGTGCTGCACGTCGCCGAGATCGCGCGCCAGTACGAGGCCAGCGGCGGGATTTCGTTTCGCGGCTTCATCGACGAGCTCCGCGACGCGGCGTCCGAAGAGGCGGCGGAAGCGCCCATCCTCGAAGAGGGCAGCGACGGCGTGCGCCTGATGACCGTCCACAAGGCGAAGGGCCTCGAGTTCCGCGTGGTGATTCTCGCGGACCTGACGTGCCACTTGAGCCGCCGCGACGCGAGCCGCTATCTCGACGCGTCGCGCGGGTTGTGCGCGATGAAGATCGGCGGCTGGGCGCCGCGCGAGCTGCACGATCACGAGCAGGAAGAAGTCGCGCGCGATGAAGCGGAGGGCGTCCGTCTGGCGTACGTCGCGGCGACGCGCGCGCGCGATCTGCTCGTCGTGCCCGCGCTCGGCGACGAGCCGTGGGACGGCGGCTGGATCAGCCCGCTCAATAGCGCGCTCTATCCGCCGATGACGACGCGCCGCGCGCCGACGCGGGGACCGAAGTGTCCCGCCTTCAAGTCCAAGGACACCGTCCTGCGCCGTCCGAACGATGAAGTCGCGGGCGCGGGGACGGTGGCTCCCGGGATGCACACGTTCGAGAACGCCGGCTACTCGGTCGTGTGGTGGGATCCGAATGCGCTCGAGCTCGGCTTGAAGCCGACGTTCGGCGTCCGCCGCGAAGATCTGATCGTCAAGGATGTTGCGAAGAATGTCGTCGGCGACGGACGGAGCCGGTACGACAGATGGCAGCTCGCTCGCGTTGATGCTCGGGCCGCTGGCGCTCGGCCCTCACTGATGGTGGAGACCGCGCGCGAGCGAAGTGTGAAGGCTGAAGGTGGAAGTCTGAAGGGAAGTGAGAAGTCTTCAGACTTCACACTTCAGACTCTAGACTTACGCTCGCCAGATGATGCGCCGCGATCTGGCGGCGTCGGTTTCGGCGTCCTTGTGCATTTGCTCCTCGCGTCTTCAGACTTCAGCCTTCCCACTTCAGACTTCTCCGCCCTCGCGGACCGCGCGGCCGTTGAGGCGCGCGTCCTCGGTCTCGGCGAGGAAGACGCGCGCGCGGCCGGCGAGGTCGCCGCGCGAGTCCTGGAGCACGACCTGCTGGCGCGTGCGCGTGCCGCCGAGGCGCGCGGCGCGTGCCGCCGCGAAACGCCAATCACATGCACGCTCGATGATGGCACGCTCGTCGAAGGCATCGTCGACCTCGCGTTCGAAGAGACCGGCCGCTGGATCGTCGTCGATTACAAGACCGATCGCGAGATTGCTGAGGACGGCGAGGAGCGCTATCGGCGGCAGGTGTCGCTCTACGCGACCGCCATCGCGCGCGCGACCGGTCTGCCGGCGGAGTGCGTGTTGGTCCGCGTGTAGGCGCTCTGCGAAACGTAGGGCGAGCCTTTCCCGCCTTCGCTACGGCGAGGCTCGCCGAAGCGCCGGAGGCGCGAAGGCGGCAGGCGAGCCGGAACGCTCGGCTGAAAGCCTCGCGCTACCTCTGCGTGAAGTGTAGGCCGGGTCCTTTCGGACCCGGCGTCAATTTCCCAAGAGCGCGAGCACGGCGAGCGGATCGACGCGCGCGCCGGCGGCGCGGACCGCCCAGTGCAGATGGGCGCCGGTCACGCGGCCCGTGGCCCCGACGCGACCGACGATCTGATCCGCGGTCACGCGATCGCCCTCGCGAACATCGATCGCCGACATGTGCGCGAGCGTCGAGAACAACCCCAGGCCGTGGTCGATCACGACCGTGTTCCCGGAAAAATAAAGTGTGCGCGCCACGACGACGCGGCCCGCGTTCGGCGCGTGAACGGGTGTGCCGCTCGGGCTCATGAAATCCGCGCCGCCGTGCGGCGTGCGCGCCTTGCCGTTGAAGATGCTGCGCGAGCCGAACGCGCTGTTCGCGGCGCCAGGCACGGGCCGCACGAACCGATCGTTCCAGAGTCGCTCGGGTGCGGGCGCGTTCCAGACCCCGGCGAGCAGCTTGGCCTCGCGCGCGATCCGGTCCTCTTCCGACGGCGGCGGCGTGACGAACGCTTCGTCGACGGTCAGGCGTCGCGTGGGAAACCGATGCGGCGTGACGAGAAGGTCGTAGCGCGCGTGCAGACCGCCGGCGTCCACGGTCACGGGGTATGTGCCGGTTTTGACTGCCAGGTCAATGCCCACCAGGGCGCGCCACTGCCGATCGTCGTCGGCGAAAGCCACGGCGTCGCGACCGAACGCGCGCACGTTCACGCGGTCCGCGTGGTGAGGAAGCGCGATGGTCAACACGACGAGCTCGCCCGGCTGCATCGCCCGCGACCGCGCGGTGATCTCAATGCCATCAGCCGCCGACAGATGCGCAGCACTCGACACCCCGCACAGCACCCAGCACCCCGCACTCAGCACGGCACCCAGCACTCCGCGCCCGGCGCCCAGCACCCGATGTCGGCTCACAGTTTCAGGTCCCACACCTCCGCGATCAGGTTCTTGCCGAAACTGTGATGCCGTTTTCGGCTCGTGCGCCGGAAGCCGGCCCGCTGGTAGGTACGGCGCGCCGCGCTCAGCTCGCTCTGCGTCCACAACGTGATCTTGCGATATCCCGCCTCGCGCGCAAAGCGGATGCATTCGTCCACCAGGCGGCGGCCCAGGCCGAGTCCGCGCGCGCTCGGCTCGACGAGCAGCAAGCGCAGTTTGGCGACCGTGGCCGACTTCTTCACGAGAAACACGGACCCGACGATGGCGCCGTCGTGTTCGGCGATCCAGCAGCGCTCGCGCTTCGCGTCGAAATGATCCAGGAAGTCGGCGACGATGCGGGCCACCAACGCTTCGAACTCCTGGTTGTAGCCCCACTCCTGCCAGTACAGCGCGCCGTGCCGATGCACGACCCATCCCATGTCGCCGGGCCGGTGCGTTCGCAGCATGTACGGCTCGGCCGTCGCTCGCGTGGCGGCGGGCGTCCCGAGGAGACGCTGGATCGTGTCCATCGCGCCGACCACCTGGCCCCGATGCGCGGCGGGAACGCGGTCCAGCATCGCACCGACCTGCGCGCGCGTCCGCGTCTCCAGCGGACGGAAGGCCTTGCGTCCACGCGGCGTCAGCTCGAGCCGGCTCTGTCGCCCGTCGTCAGGCGAGGTGATGCGGCGGAGCAGACGCTGCGCGTCAAAGCGGCGAAGGATCCGGCTCAGGTAACCCGCGTCCAGCCCGAGGTCGCGGCCGAGTTGGGTCGCCGTCGGCGCCTTGCGGTGCGCGAGCTCGTAGAGGACGCGCATTTCGGTGAGCGAGAAGGGGCTGTCCAGCAGGTGCTCGTCGAGGACGCCGATCTGGCGCGTGTAGAAGCGATTGAAGGCGCGGACGGCGTCGCGATGATCGGGGGAGGCGGACGCGCGGGCCATTGCCTGACATTGTCAACAGAATGGTTGACTAAGTCAAGTAATGACGCTCGGCTGAAGCCTCGCGCTACGAGTTGCGCCCAATCGTAGGGCGAGGCTTCAGCCGAGCCTGACGCGCTAACTGCGCGGGCGGCCGAGCGGCGTGGCGACGTAGCCGGTGCGCGCGCGGACGCGATGGTCCGTGCCGGTGATCTTGACGCGGATGCTGTGGAACTGGTTGTCGGCGCCGTGCGAGGAGGTGTAGCCGATGACGTACTGACTGTTGAGCTCGTCGGCGATCCGCGCGGTGGCGTCCTTCAGATCGTCGGAGGTCCGCACGATCTCGGTCCGCCCGCCGCTCTCGGCGGTAATCTCGCGCAGCGCCTGCGCGTTCACGCCGGCGTTGATCGTCCGGCGCTCGGGCGAGTCGATCGCGATGGCGTAGACGAACGTGTCGCTTCTGAGGAGCGCCGTGTGCAGGTCGCGCAGCGTGGCGCTGCTGGCCGTGTCGGCGCCGTCGGAGATGACCACGAGCGCGGCCCGGTCGCGCTGCCGTCGATCGACCAGCGGCAGCGATTCGATGATCGCGTCGTAGATCGCCGTGCCGCCCGATGGCTTGAGCGACTCGAGCGCGCGCTCGACGTCCGCCT
>JACPZV010000237.1 GCA_016195295.1 Acidobacteriota bacterium | reverse complement strand
GATCGAGCGGGTCAGTGTGGGGGACATGAAATCAAGGCTCGCCGCGGTCTTCGTAGCGCGAGGCTTCCGCCTTCGCAATACTTCGGCGGACCGCCGCAGCTGGGCGGAGGCGGTTCAGCCGAGCGGGCATCCTATCATCTCCTCGAAAAATCCAAACGGCGCACGGCTCCGTAGGTAGACTGAGTGCACATTCACAGGAGGCAATGACTTTGTCGGAAGCGCAGAACACGAAGGTCGTGCAGGACGCGTACGCGGCATTCGGACGCGGCGATGTCGCGGCGCTACTCGGCGCCTTTCATGACGACATCATCTGGAAGCCCGTGACGGGCGCGGGGAAACACGTGCCGACCGCCGGCGAACGTCGCGGTAAGGCTGCGGTGGGCGAGTTTTTCAAGATCGTCGCCGAGTCCGTGAAGTTCTCGCGATTCGAGCCGCGCGAGTTCGTCGCGCAGGGCGACAAGGTCGTGACACTCGGCCACTACACGGCGACCACACCGAAAGGCAAGACGTTCGATTCAGACTTCGTGATGGTGTTCACCTTGCGGAACGGCAAGGTGAGCCACTTCCAGGAATTCTCGGACAGCGCCGCGATCAACGCGGCGTATTAGTCAAACTCTCTTTTCGCCGCGGTCTGCTCCGCGCCGACGCGGCCGGCGACGATGTCGGCGCGCGAGTAGTTTTCGCTTTTCATCTTCGCGCCGGCCAGACGCCGCAGCATCGCAAGCTGGCCGACGTGCGTCAGCGAGTCGGCGATCGCCCCCTGAAAAAGCTTTTCGTGCGTCGTCGCGATCGGCGCATCCGACGCGAGGTACGCGTCGAACCGCGCCAGCGCGGCGTGAAAGCGCGCGACCTCCTGATCCCACGGGAGCGGCGTCGAATCATTCCATTTCTCCGCGCCCGTCGCCTGCGAGAGTGCCCAGTCGTACAGATCGCCGATGTGCGCCAGGATCTTCACGGGCGTCCGAGGCGATCCGTCCGGACTGTAGGCCGCGAAACTCGCCGGCGCATCGCGGACGGCCTTCCCACCGCGATACGCCACGGTCGCCACGGTGTGTCGGAGTAATTCACGCTTCGCGTCCATCTGAAGTACCTCGTAGGGCGGGTCCTTTCGGACCCGCCTGACGGTCATGCCGGGTCCAAAAGGACCCGGCCTACTGATCCCTGACTCCAGCCCCCAGCCTCTAGCCTCTCTCCAGAATCAAACTACAACACGTGACCGCACCCTCGGCCTTCGCGACTTCGGTGGTCTCGATCGCATGGACGCGAAGCCCGGCTTGCCGTATACGCTCCGCCGTTCGCGGAAACGCACTCGAATAGATGATGCGATCGTCGAGCCTCAACGCGTTCGCGCCCGACGGCTCGCTCGGATCGACTTCCACGAATCGAAAACCCGGCAGCGCCGCCTTGTCGATCCACGCGGGATTGATAAGCAGCAAATCGTCGGCGAGCGCCGTGACGGCCGACTTCAAATGCAGGCACCCGTGGACGACGACGTCGCGGACGGTGTAGCCGTGGGGCGCGAGCATGTGGTGCACCTGGGCGATCGCGTCCCGATTCGTGCGCGTCGAGACGCCGGCGAACACGCGTTGCCCGCAGACGAGGACGTCGCCACCGTCCAGCGTGCCGGGCGGGACGATGAACTCGAGCTTGCGATAGCGGTCGAGCGCCCGCGCAACAGCGGTCACTTCGTGCCGCCGCGAGTCCGCGCCCGGGCGGGTGATGATGGCGAGCTCGTCGAACACGACGGCGATATCCTCGACGAACACCGAGTCGGGCAGGTCCGACCCGCCCTCCAGATGATCGACCAGGTATCCCGCGTCGCGCAGCGCCTGCTCGTACGCCCGGTGTTGCGCGCGCGCCAAATCGAAGTCGATCGGCACCCGCGCCTGATGCGTCAGCTCGCACGCGCCCATCGCTGGGCTGACGGCGTGTGTAATGGCAATCCTCGACACGGAATCAATCATAATCGCGGAACCAACCCTGAGCGGAGCCGCCGCGTCTAAGCGGACAACTGCCGCTGGTAAGTCGACAGTCTGCTGCTGCGCGCGCTGCCGGTCAGGGCGCCGCAGCAGCTCGTGCTGCTCTACAGCGAGGACGCCGACACGTGGACGTATCCGATCTGGGATCAGATCAGGCAGCGCCCGGATCTGTTCTCGAGCGCGGCTGCGTGGTCCAACAACCGGTTCAACCTGTCGCCGTCCGGCGAGACGGATTACGTGGACGGCGTCTGGGCGAGCGGACGCTATTTCGAGACGCTCGGCGTCCCGGCAGTGCTCGGCCGTGTCTTCACGGATGCCGACGATGGCCGCGGCGGTGGACAGAATGGACCTGTCGCCGTGATCAGCTACGGCTTCTGGCAGCGCAGATACGGCGGCGCAGCCGACGTCGTCGGCCGGAAGATCGCCGTCGATCGGGTGCCGTTCACGATTGTGGGAGTGACGCCGCCGGAATTTTTCGGCGGCGAAGTGGGACACGCGTTCGACGTCGCGCTGCCGCTCGGCTGCGAGCCGCTGTTGCGAGGCAAGGAGACCAACCTCGACCGGCGATCCTCATGGTGGCTCACAGTGATGGCGAGGCTGAAAGACGGTCAGTCGATCGACGCGGCGACGGCGGCGCTGCGCGGCGTCCAGCCAGGAATACGCGAGGCGACGCTGCCGAACGACTGGCGGCCGAACGAGCTCGAGAGCTATCTCAAGAAACCACTGACGCTCAACGCGGCGTCCACGGGCAACTCGTTCATGCGGCGACGCTATGAGCGTCCGCTGTGGACGCTGATGGTGGTCGTGTCGCTCGTCCTCCTGGTCGCGTGCGCGAACATTGCGAACCTGCTCCTCGCGCGCGCGACGGCGCGGCGCCACGAGCTGAGCGTGCGCCTCGCGCTCGGGGCGTCACGCGGACGGCTCGTGCGTCAATTGTTCGCAGAAAGCGTCGTGCTTTCGGCGGCAGGCGCCGCCCTCGGCCTCGTGGTCGCCCAGTGGAGCAGCGGGCTGCTGGTGCGTCAGCTCTCGACCGCCGCCAACACCGTGTTCCTCAACCTGTCGATCGACTGGCACGTCCTGGTGTTCACCATCGGCGTCACGGTAGCGACCGCGCTGCTCTTCGGGACCGCGCCAGCGTTTCGTGCAGCGGCCGTGGCGCCAATGGACGCGCTGAAGGAACAAGGCCGTGGAGCGGTTGGCGATGCCAAGGCGCGCTTGGCAAGCGCACTCGTCGTCGCGCAGGTTGCGCTGTCGGTCGTGCTCGTCGTCAGCGCGGGCCTGTTCATGCGCACGTTCTCGTCGCTGGCGAACGTGCATCTCGGCTTCGACAGCGACCGCGTGCTCGTCGTGAACGTCGGGGCGCAACGCGCGGCGATCGCGCTGGAAGAACGGATTCCAGTCCTCACACGGCTGGCCGAACACATTCGTAACGTGCCGGGCGTCGCGGACGCCGCGGTGTCTGTCGTCACGCCCGTGAGCGGCAACACGTGGAACACTCGCGTGGAAGTATCCGGAGGCGTGGCGTTGCCGGATCGCCAACGCAGCACGAACGTGAACTACGTCACCCAGGGTTGGCTCGCCACGTACGGCACGCCGCTCGTCGCCGGCCGCGATATCACCGATCGCGACACCAGGGCCTCGCCGAGGATAGTCGTCGTCAACCAGGCGTTCGCAAAGAGATTCCTGAACGGCGGCAGCCCGATCGGTCACGTCGTCTCCTACCCGCCGGGGCCGCGGCAGAAGCCGCCGATGGAAATCGTCGGCGTCGCGGCCGATG
>JACPZV010000184.1 GCA_016195295.1 Acidobacteriota bacterium | reverse complement strand
TTCCATCCTGCGCGGGCAGATCGAGATGCAGCGCAAGAGCGCCGAGTCGCCCGTGCGCACTTCCTGAACCGACCGGGTCGCGCCGCCGCCGGCGGCGTCGAATCACGGCGCCGCCACGATAGAACCGCTGATCCTCGATGCTGAGGAGCGCGTCCACCTCGCCCATCCGCGCGATCACCGTTCGATCCGGCAGGTCGCGCAGCAGGTCGGCGCCATAGCCGGCGCCCATGAGCAGCAGGACCGCCAGCGCGACGTCTAGTGCCCGAGGATTCGGCCAACGCCGCGTGCCCCACGTCAGCGTGACGCGCATCTCTCGCTTCAGAAGGTGAACACGACCGCCAGGCTCGCCCGTCCGAAATCCAGCTTCGGGTTGTTGACCGGGAAGGCGAGGATCGTGGTGTCCTGAAACGCGTGGAAGTAGCGGATGTCACCGCGGACGCCGACGTGCGGCGCGACGAGCGCCATCATGCCGCCGCCCACGTCCCAGCCGAAGTTGTTGTTGTCCGACGTCAGCAGGCTGGTCGGCGAGAAGTCGACGTGCGTCTTCAGCAGACCCATGCCGGCGAGCAGGTACGGGCGAACCGGACCGACGCGCGGTACGAGCATCACATTGCTCATCAGCGTGAGCACGCTCGACGAGAGTCCGGACGCGTTGCCGAAAAAGTCTTTTGCGTACGCGAACTCTTCTTCGAATCCGAAGATCGGACCCATCGTGCCCAGCGCCACGCCGGCGTTGAGCCGTTTATCCTCGCAGTTGGAGATCTGCGGACAACTGGCGTCGCCGCCGAAGTCGTAACCGATCAGAGGACTGATGAATCCCTGAGCGCGAACCTCGGTCGCCGATCCCACGATTAGCGCCAAACTCCACAGCGCGAAGCCGAGGCATGAGCGAACATGCGGACGTTTCAGCATCGTGTGCTCCAGTCAGATGTGAGTGCTATCGCAAACCGAACAAGGCGACGACATCGACGACCACTTGCGCGCGGGGGTTGTACACGACGACGTACCCGTCGACGACGCCGCGTCGGTACTCGCGGGGCAGCGGGACGAGCCGCCGTTCGACCACCACCGGCAGCGGCTCGACGCGACGCTCCCAACCGGGCGGCAATTGACCGGTTCGGTATAGCTTGCGCTGGAGCCCCGGCGGAAGCTTCCGATAGCGAGGCGCGTAGTACTCGCCGATCACCTGCACGTCAGCGGGTCGGAAGTAGCAGTCGTCGGCACGATGATCGAAGTCGCGGTCGTCATCCTCGCCGTGCTTCGCGTGTTTGGCGAGATGCTTCTCATCGTCATGCCAGTGATCCTTCTCGGCCGCCTCGGCCGCGCCCGTCAACAACCACGCGGAGAGCGCCAACGAGATGAAGCGCGTCATATCGTCTGTCCTGGTTGAGAGTCGTGATAGAGGTTGGTGATCAAGAGATCGAATTGCCCCAGCCGCTCGACGGCGCGAACGGCGCTGGCGCCGTCGAGTGCTGTCACGGTGATGTAGCCTTCTGATCGCAGGGTCTGATCGATGGACCACAGAACTGCAGACTCGTCATTGACCACGAGGACCCGAACCGGGTCCGTAGACCGCTGCGGTTTCCACGAAGACGCAGCCGCGCGTGTCGAGGTGTCAAAGTCGTGGATCACAAGACCTCCTTTAGAGACTGAACCGCATCGCGGCGTCTAAGGCACCGGCACGCGGACGGTGATCGGCGAGAGCAGTTTCGTGGAGACCTGACTGCCGCCCGCGAATCGCACGTCGGGGCCGCGTTTGTTCAGCGTGTACGCGGCGCCCGCGCCGCCGCCGGCCGCGCCGCCGATCGCCGCGCCCTTCCCGCCGCCGAGCACACCGCCGAGAATCGCGCCGCCGGCGGCCGGCAGGGCGACGGTCAGCACATCTTTCTTCATCGTGCCCGGCGCCGTGCGCGTGATGGTGGCCGTGCGGATGTCGTACTGCTCCGCCAGACCCAGCGGCCGGACCGAGTCGAAGCGGATGGAGATGTGGGCGCGGCCTTTGACTTTCTCGGAACGCGCCGCGGACGTCACGATCCCCACGACTTCACTGCCTTGCGGGAGCGCGGTGAGACCGCCAATCGCGATCGGGCGCGCGAGATGCGCGTGGATAGGGTCGTCGATGCGGCTGGTGGCTGAACCGGCGCCCTCGGCGAGGATGAGCGGCAGCATCGTGCCGACTGGGATCGTGACGTCTCGAAACGCGGCCGCGCGCGGAGCCGGCGCGGTCGACGCGAGCGCGCTGACCACCTTCGCCCCTTCACGCCGGCGCTCGCCGATCAGGGCGAGCGATCCGCCGATCGTCACCATGGCCAACGCCGCCACCACTGATTTCAGACGCATCATCGGAAGCTCCTTTCAGTTACCGCGGAAAGGTGTAACCGACGCCGAACTTGACGCTGGGGCTGCTGAGCGCGCCCACTTTCAATTCCGTGAAGAGCCCCTGACGGTGCGCGAGCCCAATCAGGATGTTGAACCCGCCGTCTCCGCGCGTGTTGTTCGCGACGTGCGTGATATCGAGCGCGGGCCCAGCGCCCAGGTACAGATTCCAGGCCGCGCGACGCTGTTGCGGCACGGTGTAGGCGAATTCGAAGTTGAGCGCAACCAGCGTGGTGTTGCTGCCGACGCCGATTTCGGCGTTCGGCCGGAATCGCAGGTGGTCCATCAACGGATCGGTCTCCAGGTGGACGCCCAGGTAGAACTGGTCCGGGTCTCCGCTCACTCCCGCCCGGACGCCGGCACTTTGCGCGTTGGCGCGCGCGGCCGACATGGCGATTGCTAACGTCACCATCGTGATCCAGCGCATCTTCACGAACCCCTCCTTGCCGTGCGTGTGCGGGCAATAGAGAAGAGCGTCGCGTGGCCGTGCCGAATCACGGCGTTCGAAGGGACGGTGACGGTCGTGCCGCCGATGACGATCGATCGCGTCGTCGCGGCGATCACGCCCTCCACTTCATCTTTATCGCGATCGTCTTCGCCGCGTTGACTCGCGCCGACGGTTGCCGGCGCGGCATTGTTCGAAGTTCTGAGAGAAGTTCTGAGAATAGA
Source organism: Acidobacteriota bacterium (assembly GCA_016195295.1). GTDB lineage: Bacteria > Acidobacteriota > Vicinamibacteria > Vicinamibacterales > CAVVIG01 > SRVP-36. The sequence goes on along the minus strand of JACPZV010000184.1, from coordinate 5,538 downwards.
CGCGGATGAAGTCGCGGCGAGACTCGTCGGCGATGGTGACGACGGTGAAGACGGACCGTCGTGGCTGCACGCGGCGCACAGCGCCACTGCGGCGATCATCAGCAGGCGGACCACAATCAGCCGGATCACAATTTTGACCATGAACAATTTGCGCGACACCGTGTAAGGTTCACACTCGCTGAGCGCGTCTTTGCGGCCAACGCTGGGCGTCGCGTCCCTCCCGTGCGGGGATTGGGCAAGGCGAGTACCAGGAAAACATGACAAATCCGTGCGGCGAATCCTGTTGTTCGTGACAGATGCGATCGAAGGTGAGAAGATCCAGCGCCATGGACAGACGAACATTTTTGAAAAGCAGCGGGGTCGCGCTCGCTGGATTTGGCGTCGGCGCCTGCGCGACGACGCCACCACGCGGCGCGCTGGCCGTGCCGCGGCGGGCGCCGATCAATCTGGCCCCGGTCCGTGCGTCGTTCGATCGCGTGATCCGCACGACCGTCGGCCTGCGGCCGCACCGCGACTCGGGCTTCGTCCTGCGCGCCGAGAAGCTCGACGCGAAAACCCTCATCCACAACTACGGTCACGCCGGCGCCGGCATGTCGCTCGGCTGGGGCTGCGGCGTGATGGTCGCCGAGTTCGCGCAGGACACGGGTCAACGTCGCGTCGCCGTGATCGGCTGCGGCTCGCCCGGCCTGACGACGGCGCGGCAGCTTCAGCGGCGCGGGTTCGACGTCACGATCTACGCGGCGACCGTGCCGCCCGACACCACGTCGAACATGTCGCTGGCGGGATTCACGCCGACGACGGCGCTCGTGAACAACGACCGGCGCACGCCGGCGTGGGACGCGCAGTTCGTGCGCGCGGCGGAGATGTCGTACCGCCAGCTGCAGTTGATGGTCAGCCAGAACTACGGCGTGTACTGGATCGACAGCTACAACGCGACGGACAATCCGATGCCGGGGCAGAGCGGCGGCGGTCGCGGCGGGCGCGGTGGCGGCGGCGATGCCTTCGACGCCGACTTGCTCCCGGAACATCTGCGGCCGAATCGGAACCGCGAGGTGCTGGGCCCGGGCGAGCATCCGTTCCCGACGAAGTACGCCGTGCGCACGCCGGCGCTCTCCATCGAGCCGTCGATCTATCTGGACGCGCTGGTGCGCGACTTCCTGATGTTCGGCGGCAAGATCGTGATCCGCAAGTTCGACACGCCGCGCGATTTGATGTCGCTCGCCGAACCGGTCGTCGTCAATTGCACGGGCCTCGGATCGTTCACGCTCTTCGACGATAAAGAGCTCGTGCCGATCAAGGGTCAGCTGACCGTGATGGTCCCGCAGCCGGAAGTGAACTACCGCGCGGGCGGCCGCACGCCAAGCGGCGGCAACGCGAGCATGAACCCACGCAGCGACGGCATCGTCGTCGGCAATCTGCAGGATCGCGGGAATTGGTCGCTCGAGCCGGACGAAGAAGTCCGCCAGCGCAACGTGCAGGCGGCGATCGAGTTTTTCTCCGCCATGCGCCCGCCGGCGCCCGGCGCGCGCTTGACGCGATCTGCGCCGCCGCAGACGACGCCGAGCGTGCAGAGTTTCTTCGACGCGCAGTCCTGAGCGCGCGTTGCCAGAATTAGCCGCGAGCGGGTGGCCGCGACCCTTCGACCTGGCTCAGGGTCGCCGTGAGCTTGTCGAACGGCGAACGGGCGCCCACTCGGGCGCGACCCTCGACGACGCTCGGGTCGCCCTGAGGGCCACTCGAAGGGCGGAGGCGTCACCCTCGCCGCGTCGCTGAGCGGGAGGGGCGCTATTTCTTCGACAGCTGCGCAGGCGCGTCCAACAGGACGACCTCTTGACCGTCGATTCTCAACGGCACGTTGGCGGAGAGGCTCTTGATCACGCCGACGAGCGCGGCGCCGTCGCCGCTCGACGGGTCCAGCATCAGGACGTCGTTCTTCGCATCGCGCGTGACGGGCACGAACGACACGCGGCGGATGCGTTTGCCCTCGATGACGACGCGGACGACGAGGCCGTCCTTGGAGTTCTCGTAGCCGGGCTGATCGAAGGCCGAGTGGCCGATGGCGTACAGAATCGGCTTCCCGTGGTAGACCTCGACGCCCTGCACCGTGTGCGTGCCGTGGCCGTAGACGAAATCGGCGCCGGTATCGTGCGCAAGGCGCGCGAACGCTTTCTGGTATTCCTCGGAGATGTGGTTATCTCTGCGCGCACCCGCCGGCGAACGCGCGGGCGGCGCGCCGAACTGCGTCGCGGTGGCGCCGTCGCGATTGTGATGCGACACCACGAGGATGTCGACCTGCGGGCGAAGCCGGCGGATGTCGTCGCGCACCCGCTCGACGTCGGCCGGATCGATCGTGACGCCGTCCCGCGACGAGATCTTCGCGACGCCCGGTTCGGTGGCCGTGGCAATCTGGTCGCTGTCCTGATACCAGCGCGCGGTGTACTGCAGGAACCCGATCTTCACGCCTTTCCGCTCGACGATCGCCGGCTTGTGCGCCTCGGCGATGTTCGCGCCGGCGCCGGTGTGGACGATGCCGTTGGCGTCGAGCACCTTCAGCGTCTGGAGGATGTTGCTTCTGTCGTAGGCCACGTTGTTGGCGACGCCGACCACCTTCACGTTCCACGCGTTCAGCGCCAGCACGCCGTCCGGACTCGGATGCCGCCAGCCTCGCTTGTCCGGGATATCGATTTCCGGTCCCTGCGGTTTGACCAGCATCCCCTCGAGGTTCGCGTACACGAGATCCGCTTTCTTGAGCGTCTCTCCGATGTGCGCGAACGCCGTCGTCGGGTCGGCGCGCAACTGGATGTCAATGTCGCCGATGATCAGCATCGAGACGGCCTTGTCGCCGTACGCGCCGCTCCATTTCCACGCGGCATCCGTTGCACGCAGCGTCGCGGCCAGGCAGAGCGCGGCGAGCGTCATCGATGTGAGAGCGCGCATCGAGCGTGTCATGGCAGATCCTCCGTGCACATTCTACGGCTTTTCCGCCAGGTCCGGCTGACGCCGGACAACTCCCGAAGAAAAGATAGAACCACGAAGGACACGGAGGGAGGTCGTCTCACGAATCATCGTGTACGGACCGCTAGGTGTGCGTGGCTCTGAAGGTGACGACGAGGACGTCGCGGCAGCCCGGCCGCGCCGGGTCGAGTGGAGCGACGGGCGTCACGCCGTGCGCCACGCGGTTGTCATCGACGAGCGTCGCGTCGAACGGATCGGTCAGCGTGAACGTACCCAGCGGCGATCCGGCGAGGTCGTACACCGTCGTGACGCCGCTGACGATGTTGTCGCGGTTGACGAGCAGCACGAGAACGAAATCGACGCCGTCGCGGTGCACACCTTCAGGCGTCGGCTGGCCGGGCGCATCCGCGCTCGCCGCGATGCGGAACTGATGCGCCTCGACGTGCCATCGCGCGACCGATGGCGCGTGCTTGCCAAAGAATCCGGTGCAGAAGCGCAGCACCGTCATCATGGTCGGTCCGGCGGCGATCACCGGCGCGATCGGTGCGAACCATCGCTCGACGCCGCCGAACAGCCGGTTGTACTCAGGATGCTGGAAGTGGGGTTGATGGGGTTGCCGTTCGACGGCGCCGTCGGCGCCGGCGGTGTAGACCGCGAATCGCCGTTTCCGGAAACGCTGACCTTCGGCGAGATAGCGATCGATCTCGAGGTCATTCCAACTGACGGCGAATGCCGGCCAGTCCGACAACGAGCCGGCCGCGGCCAATGCCTTCCGCATGGCGGCGGCCTGAACGAACAGATAGCCGCGCTCCGCAAGCGACCGCTCGAGCATGATCGATCTTGTACGCGCCCGCGGCGCGGCGATGCGGCCCAATTTCGAATTGGTACGCCGACCCCGCCCGGCTGACGCCGCTATGCGACGCGCTGCGGTGTCAGCGGGATGACGGCGCCGCTGCGCGGTGAGGGTGGCGCCGTGAACTCGTCCGGCAAGTCGCCGGCATCAGCACGGAGGTGTTGCCACTGGTGCGGCTTGATCGTCGCCAGCAGCTCTTTTCGGCTCTTGATCGTCACCGGCCGCCCGGCGTAAAGCTTCCCGCACAGCGCCATCAACCGCTCCGGAGCGACGCCGGCGAACATGAACAGCGGCCACGTGAACCCCGGCCCATTCAGCTTGCGCAGTCTGGCGGCCCACAGGCCGAGCGCTCCCACGCGCCACGCCATGGGGGCCCACCACGCCGTCTGGCCGGGCCGAAGGTTCATCTTCCAGCACTTCATGATGAGCTGCCACTGAAGCGGTGTGAGTTCGCGTGTCTCGGTGACGCCTTTTTGCTTCTCCATGCGCGTGTCGTGAAGCGGGGTGAAGATGGACGGAATAAAGAACGCGAACAGCCCGCGCCGCTCGACTTCATGGATCAAGTCCAGCGTGGCGCGGCAATCCTCGTCCGTCTCGTCCGGACTTCCGACGATCAGCGTCATCGCCGGGAACCAGTTGTTCCGGTTCAGCGTGGCGAGACCCTGGATGACCACGCTCGGCCACTCTTCGATGGGGAAGGGCACGCCTTTGCTCGGCATGATGCGCTTCGCCATGCGGACCGATCCGGTCTCGAGCCCGATCAGCGGGACGAGGGCCTTGTGCTGCGGGTGAGTGCTGAGCGAACTCAGGTGGATGGGGCTCTTGTCCAGCAGCCGCTCGGACAGTTTTTCAATCAGCACGGGATCGACAACCGCGGGCGCAATCGTCGCATGACTGAGGACGTGCTGTTCCACGCCGGGCGTGTTGACGATGTCCGAGTACAGGCCGAGCAGCGCTTCCCGGTTGGGAAAATAGAACGGCGTGCTCGTGTGCACCTGACCCCAGATGAACATGTCTTCGGTGGCCAGCGAGATCTGTTTGTTGCCGTGTCGGACGTTGGCGCGGACGGCGCCCATGATCTTGTCTTTGGGCAAGTCGATTTGCGGGTTCAGATCCGGCACGCAGAACTGACAGCGTCTGCCGCAGCCAGTCGTCATTTCGACCACGCCGAACGTGGTCCGTTTATCGGAGAACAGGATCTCGTCCCGACTCTTGGGGTGCTCGACCTCCACGCGCCGCGGCAACGCTTCGCCGCGCAGCGCCCTGTCGAACAAGTCGAGCGTGTCCGTCGACTCGCTCCGTCCTTCCACGACGCAGTCGACCCCGAGCTCGTCGTACGCGTCAGTCTGGATGATCTGCCATCCGCCCGATCCGCCGACGATCACCTTGAAGCGGTCGCGATGCGGGCTCGCTTTGATCGCCGCGAACATCTGGCGCGCGTAATGCGAGTTGATGGGCTGCTTCGAGGATCCGAAGATCGACGTGTATACGCCCGCCGCGAAGGTGACGCCGAGAGGGTTGTGCGTCGACACGGCCACCACGCGCGTGTTGGAGCCGATGAACTTGTGCAAGTCCGCCGGATAGCAGCAGACGATGTCGTCGGGTCCGTAGCGTCGCAGCAGCGACGCCTCGACCACGCGGACGCCGGCCGGCATGTACCGCGCGGCGCCGTCGCTGTCGTACTCGACCTCGCGCCACTTCGGGTACTTGTCGTTCAGAATGCGCTCGAG